>JAIRUY010000082.1 GCA_031254175.1 Treponema sp. | reverse complement strand
ATCTGGCGGAACAAAAGGCGGACAGTGTTTTGTTTTACTGCGGTTGGAATAGCGGTGTTCTTCATCGTAATCTATTCGGCAATGATAGACGGGATGACAAAAAGCATAAACGATCTGGTACAAATATTTGAACTTGGGCACGTCAGGGTAGTATCATCCCAATACGACGTGGAAAGTGAGTTTATGCCTGTTCAATATCCTGTCGAAGACGGAAAAAGCTGGAAAGATATGGCAGTTTCCATTCAGCAAATTCCCGGCGTAAAAGCGGTGTTTCCGCGGATATCATCCTCGGCAACTTTGCAGGAGAGTACCATTAAACACGCAGTGCTGTGGGGACTGGATATAGAAAACGAAATGGCGGCTAACAACTTTAACCTCACCTTAAAGAACGATGGTTTGACAGAAGGCCGCTGGCCTGCGCCTGATGCCAATGAATGTGCCGTCGGGAGCGCTTTTGCGCATAAAGCGGGGCTGAGTATCGGCGACAGGATACCTCTTAAAACAATTTCTGCGCAATTTTCTGATAAAATCTGGAGCCCTGAAATAACAGGGATATTCAACTTTGATTATATCAAGCTGGATGAACAGTACATTATCGTAGATATTGAGAGGCTCCAGCGGCTGCTGGTGCTGGAAGAAGGAACACAGTCGCTGGTAATTTTTGCTGACGACGAAAGAAAAAGCGCTTCCGTTGCCGCGGCTGTACAAAAAAATTTAAGTTCTGACAGTGTTGTATCAGAATGGCGGGACAACTATTGGGTTGCCATGATGAAGATGGTAACGCCGATATATACTGTAATCTTTTTGGTCTTTCTGATTGTGGCAAGTTTCCTTATCATCAATACGGTTGTTATGATAATACATGAAAGGATAAAAGAAATCGGCATGATGGGATGCCTCGGCATGACTCGCGGCGAGATTGTGAAAGTGTTCTTTTTTGAGTCGCTGTTCCTTGCCGCGTTCGGCGCTCTCGCAGGTGTAATAGTCGGAGGGCTTGTCGCAGGTATTGGGCAGTATTTTCCAATCCGTATGGGCGACCTTTACGGAAACACATTCAGCGAAATGCCGTTGAGCAATTCAATTTTCTTTCAGTTCAGTATTGGCAAACTTGTTTATGCCTGGGTTTTGGGTGTGTTTGTCGCATCGCTCTTTACGCTGATTCCTTCGCTGAAAAGCGCGCGCGTGGAACCTGTGGAAGCTTTGCGTAGATAAAAAAATATACTGTTAGGAGGTTTGGTTATGAAGAAATTTTTATTGGTTGTTTTAATTGCAATGGCGGCGCAGATCACTTTTGTGTCTCCGCTTGATGCGCAGACACCGACAGCGGCGGAACTTTTACGGCGGATTGATGAAAACGAGATTTACAGCACAATCGAGTACGAAGGAGAAATGATCATTGAGCACGGAGGACGGCGTTTTGTAAAAACATTCAAAACGTGGGCAAGAGGAAATACTCACAGCTTCATTGAATTTACCAATCGTGAAGACAGGGGAACCAAGTATCTGCGCAGAGACGGCAGGCTGTGGGTTTATTCCCCGGACAACGAGGGGGTCATGCTGATTTCCGGTCACATGCTGCGTGAGTCAATGATGGGCTCCGATATGTCATATGAAGATACTCTGGAAAACGATACGTTATCCAGCCGTTATAATCCTGTTCTTGCCGGTTCCGAGATCAGAAACGGGCGTGATGCATGGGTGCTTGAACTTGCGGCAAAAAACAGAACAGAGAGTTATCCCACACGCAAGTTATGGATAGACAAGGAAACAGGAGATCTTTTACACTATGAACTTTTTGCTCTTTCCGGGGCAAAACTAAAAGAGTACACAGTGCAGAGGATAGAAGTTATCGGCGGCCGCCGCTTCCCCGTAGAAGGCCAGATGCGTGATCTTTTACGCAGGGACTCAAGAACCATTTTTGTTATGAAAAATGTTGTGCTTGACAGACCCATAGCGGATTCTGTATTCAGCATGAGGAATTTGGAAAGATAATGAAGAGACGTTTAACGTTAATAATATTCCTGTTTTTCACAGTTGGTTGTCTTGCGGCGCAGATAAATGTGTCAGGGATTTTTGATTCATCAGTTTCTGCAAAGGTTACAGGCGGGGATGATCCTGTCTTGTCTTTCGGTATTGAAGAATACGCCAATCTGCGTTTTCAAACGAGAGTAGGGGACAATGTAACTATTTTCGGCGCGGTTAATTTATTGGCCGCCGCCGGAGATTATGCTTCAATCATCTCTCCGGCAATGGGTTTTTTTGCCGGAGATAACTACGTTGCAGGCATTGAACTTGAACGCCTTTACTTTCGCTTAAGGGGTGAGCATCTGGATTTTAACGGCGGTCTCCTGCGTATGCCGTTTGGCTACGGACAGGTGTTTGGCCCTTCGGATTTTCTCAATCCAAGGAATCCCACAAAGCCGGATGCCCGTCCCAGGGCTGTTCTTGGAGCGGGGCTTTCCTGGTTTCATCCTGAAGAAGACTTAAAAGTCCATGGCTTTGCTGCGGCGCCGCGCAACTCTTCATCACCGGGCAGTGACGGGTGGATTGCGGGTATTTCGGGAGAAAATCACTGGGACAAATTAAGCGTTCAGGCGCTGTATTCCTTTGAACTGCCAAAGACCGGATCCGAAAACGGAATTCACCGCGCAGGGCTTTCTGTAAAAGCCGATATCGAAGCAGGTATTTATATAGATACGTTTTACGCTTATAACCATGAAGCAGGTACAAGACATGAAGGACTTTCTTTCAGCGCAGGCGCGGATTATTCCTTTATTGACGGGAAGCTGATCGTTATTGCTGAATACCTTTACAACGGTGAGACTTCGTCAACTTATGGCGGCGAATTAAACAATAATCACTATTTGTATACAGGGCTGACATGGCTTTTTAGCGATTATACAAATGTAAACGCCGCATTAATTTCCAGTTTTGATGATATTTCTTTTACGCCAATTGTTACCTTAAGCCATGATCTTTTTCAGGGTGCGCTCCTGACAGTCACGGCGATGCTGCCTGCCGCTCATAATGAATTTTCCGGATGGGGATGGTTCTTCAACTGTAGTGTCAGACTAAGATTAAGATTTTGACCCTATACGCAAAAAACAGACAGATGTATAATAGAGTTGTTCAGGAACAATGTATCTTCGATTTGAAGTTTCCGAACAACTCTAATGGGTAATCAAACGTAAACCGGCAGGGGGAAAGCATGAAAATAAAAGAAAAAATATTTGGAATTCTTTCCAATGGAAAAAAAGTAAAATTATATACGCTCAGCGTGGGAGATTTAAAACTTTCGCTCACGAATTTTGGCGCAGCATGGACAAGCTTGCTGGTTCCTTGCGGCAAAGGCGTTCAAGATGATGTGCTGCTTGGCTATTCGGCCCTTAACGGCTTTTTAAATAATGAGCCGTATCTTGGCGTAACAGTCGGCCGTTTTGCCAACAGAATCAAAGGCGCCGCTTTTACACTGAATGGTAAAACGCATAAGCTTGACGCGAACGACGGCGAAAACTGTCTGCATTCGGGATGGAGAGGCTTTGACAAAATGCTCTGGAAAGCCGAAACGTACGAAGAAAGTGAAGGCGCTTATGTGCGTTTTGAAATGGAAAGTCCGGACGGCGAAGGCGGCTTCCCGGGAAATTTAAAAGCTGTTGTAAGTTACGGACTTACAAAATCAAATGAAATAATTGCAGACTATCAGGCGAAAGTTGATGCGCCTTGTCCCGTGAACCTGACAAATCATGCGTATTTTAATTTAGCAGGAGAAAGCAAAGGCAATATTTTTTCACATGAACTTGTTCTTCATTCTTCTTCTTATGTAGAAATTGATGATAAATATATTCCTACAGGCGCAGTTCTCCCTGTAAAAAACAGTCCGTTTGATTTTAAAACACGAAGACGCTTTGATTCCAATCTTGGACAACTTGACGGCTACGATCATTGTTTTGTTGTAGACGGAGAACAGGGAAAACTGCGCCCATGCGCTGAAGTTTATGAAAACACAAGCGGGAGATCAATAAAGGTTTTTACCACTCAGCCAGCTGTTCAGTTCTACACAGGGAATTTCCTTAATAATGTTAAAGGCAAACAGGGTATCATCTATGGAAAACATTCCGGTTTCTGTCTTGAAACACAGCATTTCCCGGATACTCCGAATCACAACAATTTTCCGTCATGCACTGCCGGTCCTGAAAATGATTATCACGAAAAGACCGTTTTTGCGTTTGGATTTTAGTTCAGCATGGATTTCTCTGCCAGAACATCCAATTTGGCTTTTAACTTGTGAAGACTTGCGTCTACAGTGCCTTTTTTGATATTTAATACTTCCGCTATCTGCTGGTTTGTTGCTTCTGTGCGAATTCGCTTTAAACGCATTCGCATTCTTTCCAGCCTAAGCCTTGTTTTTTCCAGACGAAGTTTTAATTTGTTGAATGCTGCGGTATCTTCATGAATAAATGAAAGTCTTTTTTCATATACAAAGCATTTATAATATTGACAATAAATCCTTTCTTTCATGCGGTAAATAGCGTCATCTTTTTTCTGCCTTATTTTGCAGATTTTCTCCAGCATCTCTTTCAGCTCGTTGCTGTCAATCCCGATTTTTGGCGCGATTCTTTCGATAAAATCAGCGGAAATATAATAATAACATTTCAGGACAAGAGCCAATATCCGCCTTGTATTTTTTCTTCCGCTTTTGTTGTCAATGAGTTTTGATAATATATTTTCATCTTTTTCATGATAATATTCCGCTGATTCTTCATGCGTATATAAATCCGGAGCTCTGGCGCTCCATGCCGAATATTCAATAACTCTTTGTGTTTTTTGCCGTACATGATATTCTTTTGAAGACAAGGCCATATACTTTCCCAAAAACGCGCCAAATGTTGAACCTATCTCTTTGTATGAATCGATTGCTTTTTTAAAGCGCGGATAAAACCAGGAAATGTAATCTTCGTATTCATCACTGGTCCAGTGGCGTAGACAGGTTTTATCCTGATTGCACAGATAATAATTATAGATTGCTCCTTCAAAATCGGCACGTTTAATTTTTCCTTTGATAAAATTTGAATGTAATTCGTCCAATAAATATTTTTGCATTTAATAACCTCTGTTTTTGATATCGGTTTTGGACGGAGCAGAGTACAGAATCATGCAGAAGCATTTTATAAAACGTGAGAAAAATCATATCTGAATTATTTTTATTAACTAATGAAAATTTTTGAAAATGTTTCTAGTATATTTTGTTTTACAGTTGAAATATTTCCTTGCATTGTGAGTCCTGCCGCATTTTTGTGTCCGCCTCCGCCGAAAGAAACGGCAATTTTTGCAACATCAATTTTGTCTACAGACCTTAAACTCACAGTACAATTATCATTACTCTCTTGGCGGATAACTGCAGTTGCTTCTGTGCCTTCTATGGATAGAAGAAGTTTATTTAAATTTTCAGAATCTCTGCCTTCAAAACCATACTTTTTGAATTCTTCCAATGTCTCATGGCTTATTATCAATCTTCCGTCAAAATGTGATTCTGTTCTGGAAAGGATATGGCCGAGCAATATTCTGGATTCAAGGCTTTTGCCGCTGTGCATGGTATTATAAATGCTCTTTGGATTTGCGCCGTGACGCACCATTTTTGCAGCAGATTCAAAAACCGCCGAATTTTTTTCTGTCAGGTGACGAAAAAATCCTGTGTCTGTGCAAAGTCCGAATAAAAGCAATTCCGCTTCTTCCGGTGTAAGTTTAAGCCCAAGAGCGGTTATTAGTTTTTCAATTATCAATGTGCATGAAGGGGAGCTTGCGTCAACAAAAACAGGAGATTCGGATGTGGAAAGCGGATGGCTTGCAGCCGCATGATGATCTATTATCGCACAGTTATACTTTTCAAATAATTCGTGAAGATCTCCCATTCTTTCCGGTGCGGAGCAATCAACAACGATTACTCTTATATCATGGGACTTTGAATTATCTCTTTGAAAAGCGCGGAAATCTGTGAATTGCCCTGTAAAGTCTTTTAACTCTGCCCGCTTGAAGGGACCTGCGGAACAGGAAACCGCTTCTTTACCAAGCCGCAACAGTGCGCTGCGAAGAGCAAGCTGACTCCCTACGCAGTCTCCATCAGGCTCTTTATGACCGGCTATAATGAACTTTGAGCCAGTATTAATAAAACTTACAAGCTCATCCGGTATATCTTTTATTTCGATACCGGAATCCATTAGAATTCAATAATTAAGGTTTCGCGGCTTGGAAAGAATCTGTTTACATCTGTACCCAAAGGAAGGTTCCCCCATGTTCTATGACTTTTTACAGGATGAAGGTACAGCCTTACATGACTGAATTCTCCATTAACGTAAAAAATAGACATTGTAGGCCAGTCTAATCCATTCGGTAAATTAAATACCTCTGCTTTTGCTGCTCCGCTTGTAAACCATTCAATTGGAAGGCCAATAGTTCCGAGGGTATGGGAAGAGTTTTTCCGGTATTGAACGATATATCCGTCTACTGACGGGTATACTTTTTCTACAGGAACATTGAGATAGTAAATATTATCATCAAGACTTGGGGTTCTATTTTGGGCAAAAACCGGCAACGCTACCGTTAAAATGACAAATACAATTATGAGTTTTTTCATACCTTGCTCCTTATAATACTCTTATTTTAATTGATAATTGTAAAAAATTCAAGGTTAATTTTTTAGTAATTGTAACATCTTAACTCATGTAAATTTTCGGTCTCCAAAGGCGGAATTCCTTCGGTACATGCCGGTTTTACCTGTGCACAGCGCGGGGCAAACGGACAGCCGGGCTCCGGATTGGCAGGATCGCTGACTTTTCCCGGAATTGTAATCAGTCTCTCTTTTGAATAATGGCTTCCAAAGCGCGGAGACGCGGCAAGCAGGGCTTTTGTATATGGATGACGGGCGTTTTTTGTTATTTCCGCCGCAGCGCCCGATTCCACAACAAAGCCGCCGTACATTACCATAATTCGGTCAGATATTTACGCTACAAGGTCAATGTCATGGCTGATAAAGATAATGGAAATGTTTCTTGTCCGGCGCAGGGTTTTTAACAAATCGATTATCTGTTTTTGAATTGTAAGATCAAGCGCCGTGGTAGGCTCATCTGCGATTAACAGCTCGCAGCCTTGAGCGAGGGCAAGGGCAATGCCTATCCGCTGAAGCTGCCCGCCCGAAAACTGATGCGGAAAGTTAATTAATCTTTCGGCTCCGTTATCAAGACCGGTTTCTTCCAGCAATATAATCGCGCGTTTTGCCGCCTCTTCCTTTGTAATTTTCGGCTCGCTGTTTCTGAATGTTTCCAAAAAAACACTTCCCATATTTTGAAGCGGATCAAAAGAGCGTCCCGGCTCCTGAAAGATCATGCCGATCTTTTTTCCGCGGTATTTACGCAGCGCCTCTGTATTGAAACCGGTGATTTCCTTTCCTTCATAACAAATTGAGCCGCGAATATCCGCATTGCGCGGCAGTAAACCGGGAATTGCCAGAGTGCTGACGCTTTTTCCTGAACCGCTTTCTCCAACAATGCCAAGCGTTTCACCTTTTTGCAGAGTAAAAGAAATACCACGAACGGCGTGAATGGAAATGAGTTCATTGCCGCGCAGAGTAGTGAAGTTTATATACAGATCGGTGATTTTAAGCAGGAAGCGGGGAGTGAGGAGCATAGAGCTGGCAGCGGGCGGCGGGGAGCAGGCTGTCTCCTGTTTCCTGCCCGGGCTTCTTCTTTTTCTCCTTGTAAATATGGTGTGATACGGGTCAAAAAAATCACGCATTGCATCACCGATAAAATTAAATCCAAGCGTTACGGCCAATAAAAACCAGACAGGATTTATCAGCCAGGGAAACGCGCGCAGATTTGAAATTGTTGAAAGGTCACGCTTGATAAGAGAACCCCAGCTTACCGCCGGGTCTGTAATACCAAGTCCAAGGTAGGAAAGAACTGTTTCTGTCATTATAAAGCCGGGAATACTGAGCGCCACGCTTACGATAAGAATACTTGCAAGCTGGGGAATGATGTGCCTGAAAATAATTATCACGGATGGAATCATTTCCAGTTTTGCGTTAAGAACAAATTCCTCCCTCTTGATGGCATGAACCATGCCGCGGATTGTGCGGGCGGATCCCGGCCAGCCGACCAGCGAAAGAATCAATGTTATCATCATATAGGACTGTGCCGGATCCATGTTAGATGCAAGCAAAGAACGCAGGAACAGAATTAAATACAGCGCGGGGATCAGCATTAAAAATTCCGCCGTTCTCATAATCGACCAGTCCGTGAAGCCGCCGAAAAAGCCGGCAAGTCCTCCCGCAAGGCCTGCAAGCAAAAGAGAAATGGCAGTAGCGACAAAACCGATGGTTAAAGAAACCCGTGAACCGTAAACAATGCGGGAGAAAAGATCCCTGCCAAGATTATCAGCTCCCATCAGAAAAACAGGATATTCACTTTGCCCTGTAGTAAAAAAATGCCTGTCCGCCGGAATGATTCCCCACAACAAATAAGGCTCTCCCCTGCCGAAAAATTTAAGCTCTGAATAATGATCGCGGACACGGGCGTATTTCCATGTTACCGAGTTTGTTATCCGCCATTCCTGCGCCTGTAATTTTCCCTGATAGAAACGGGCGTTGGGCGGGTGATAACTCTTATCGGCAAATGATGTGTTAGGCGAATACGGAGCGAAAAATTCTGCAAAGATCATTACAAAGTAGAGAAGGGCAAGGAGAGAGAGCGAAATGATTGCTGCGGGGCGTGTTTTTATGTAGTTAAAAATTTTTCTCATTGCTGCTCTTTTCCGTATCTGATACGGGGATCAACGAGCGCAAGGGCAATATCTGCAATCGCCATGCCGGCCAATACAAGAAAGGAAATAAACATTATATTTGCAAGGACAAGATTGATGTCCTGCTGAATTACCGCCTCGTACATCAGCCTGCCTATACCCGGATAGGCAAAAATGATTTCCAGAATGAGAGAGCCGGAAAAAAGGCTTGCCAGAAGATTCGCAGAGCCTGTAATGTAGGGGTTTAATGTGTTGCGGAAAGCATGCGCAAAGTATATGCGCCATTCCGCTATGCCGCGTGAACGCAGGCTTGTAATGTACGGCTGCCCGAGCTGGTCAAGCATTGTAGCCCGGATCATCCGCAAAGAGCCGCCTATTCCGCCAAGAAAAGCGGCTGTTAACGGCAGGAAGATATGGTGCGAGAAAGAAAAAACAAACTTTGCGGGATTTTCTGAAAAAGGAAATGACGGATATGCAGTTACGGGAAAGAGCCCCGACGCAGACGCAAATAACTGCAGAAGTATAAGAAGCAGCAGCCCCGGAAAGGCATGCATTACAAGGGCAAAAAATGTTACCGCAGTATCGGTTCTTGTTCCCGCTTTGGTTGAAAAATAGATTCCCAGCGCAAATGAAAAAAATGTAATTAAAACGAGCGAAATTAAATTTAAAACAAGCGAGTTTATAATCCGCGAAGAAATTAAAAATGAAACCGGCGCGCGTGAAATAAGACCGACCCCAAGGTCCTGATGAACAATGACACGGTTAAGCCAGCGGAAATATTGAACATAAAACGGCTGGTCAAGACCAAGTTCCGCACGGCGCGCGTCAAGCTGCTCTGAGTTCATGTTTTGTAGATTCATGCCGGCCCTGCCCTGATGTTCACTGAAAAGCTGCTGTATCATTATTTGATCTACAATGTCGCCGGGCGCGAGCGCCATCAGGCCGAAAACGGCAAGCCCCAAAAGGAAGAGCATTACTGCCATCGTTAAAAGCCTGTTCAGAATGTAAGAGAAAAGGGGAAAGCGCCGTTTTATAATGTAAAAAAGCTTTAATACCATATTTAATGTAGATATTG
>JAIRUY010000045.1 GCA_031254175.1 Treponema sp. | reverse complement strand
CCGGGTTTTCAAACAACCCTGCTTTCATATATCTGCTTAGGAGGAAATAATGACAAGACCGGTAACTATTTTTTCAGGACAGTGGGCGGATATGCCCTTTGATAGTTTTTGTGAAAAAGCAAAGTCTTTCGGTTATGACGGTATTGAAATCGCCTGCTGGGGAGATCATCTGGATTTAAAAAAAGCGGCGACAGATTTAAAGTATGTAGAAGAGCGCAAAAATATCCTAAAAAATTACGGCTTGAAAGTTTGGGCCATTGGAACTCATCTAATTGGGCAGTGTGTAGGTGATACTTGGGATCCCCGCCTGAATAGTTTTGTTCCGTCAAACCTTGCAGGAAAGCCGGAAGAAATCCGCAAATGGGCAATTCATGAAATGAAATATGCGGCGGCGGCCGCAAAGAATTTGGGAGTAAAGATTGTTACCGGTTTTATGGGGAGTCCTATCTGGCCTTACTGGTATTCTTTTCCCCAGACTACAGAGCAGATGATTGATGATGGGTATAAACAGATAGTAAAATATTGGACACCTGTTTTTGACGAGTTTGACAAAAATGGCGTTAAGTTTGCCTTGGAAGTGCATCCTAATGAAATTGCTTTTGACTACTATTCTGCGGAACGGCTCCTTAAAGAATTTAAAAACCGCAAAACTTTGGGATTTAACTTTGATCCTTCTCATTTGATCTGGCAGGGGATTTCCCCTCATCTTTTTATCCGGGATTTTGCAAAGCAGATTCTGCATGTTCATATGAAGGATGCGGCGGTAACCCTGGATGGCAGGGCAGGTATACTCGGTTCTTTTTTGCCGTTTGGAGATGTAAAGCGCGGCTGGAACTTTCGTTCGCTTGGGCATGGGGATATTGATTTTGAGAGCATTATCCGTGAACTCAATGCGATAAATTACAAAGGGCCGCTTTCTGTTGAATGGGAAGATTCCGGCATGAACAGGGAATTCGGTGCAAAAGAAGCCTGTGACTTTGTAAAGAACATAAATTTCTTGCCTTCTGACGTGGCTTTTGACAGCATGTTAAAAGCAGAGTAAAATTGCATTGTTAGTTGAATTGGTGGGCGATTAACTCAGTGGCGAGAGTACTACCTTCACACGGTAGGAGTCACTGGTTCGAATCCAGTATCGCCCATCAATTCAACCATTTAAGTTGTTTTTTTCATATATACATTTTCCGGTCTTTTGGGAGGGAAGGGAAGATGAAAGAAATCATTAGACTTGTTCGGAAACCCAATGGTTTCCTCCCAAGTCTTGCATTTTTTCGGGCTAAAGCCCTGCAAAAATGCGGTTTTTTAAGGAAGTTGTTCGGAAAACTGAAGTTTCCGAACAACTCTATTGTTATTCTTGCTTTATTTCTTTGCGGAACATTATTTGCAGACGACTACAGGTGGAACTTTATTCAAGCGCTGGGACGAAATGATTTTCTGGCAATAGAAAATATTCTGAAAGAGAATAACAATAAGATACTTGAAGCAGAAAAAAGACTTTTGATGAATTTAACAATAAATCATTCTTTTGGAGAAAATGCCGTAAGGGTATTAAATATTCTGGAAAGATATAATATAAGGCCCAATGCTTATGATTTATATACAGCAATCAACAGAAATCAGCCAAATATTTTAATTCAATCAATGGTGGAAAGAGGAGCGGAACCTAACGGAGAAATTCTTCTTTTAACAATGGAAAAACAAAGATTTGATCTTGCAAGGCTTTTTATTGGTTCAGGCGCTGATGTTAATTATCATTATCCGTTATCAAGCAGTTATGCAGACGGCATGACTCCGCTTTTATATGCGGCAAAATGGGGTAATTTTGATCTTGTTAAAATACTTGTGGGATACGGCGCTTTGGTGAATGTAAGGGATATAAACGGAAGCACAGCATTATCAATGGTTCGTGCGAACGGTAACAGTCAAATATATGATTTTTTACTTGAACATGGCGCTGTAGATACGGGAAATATTACTGAAGTTCCGCAGGCAAGCGCCGGCATCTCAGGTGTTTTGCAAACCCGCGCTCTTCAAGCCGGAACATACAGGCTTTTTGGGAGCAGCACAGACATCAGGTTTTCCGGCAATGCGGATTCCGGCACTATAAGTTACATCAGAGAAGGTATAACACAAAACGGCAGCTATAAAATAGACGGCAGTAATTTAATATTGACATTGAGCGGACAAATATTTGCATATATGATTGTTACCAATACATCTTTTTCGGGAAATGGAGAACTTTGGTTAAGAATGGGTAACTGACTTGGGTTCTCTTTACCCTTTTAAGTCTACAAGAGATGCCGTATTTGAATCGTTGAAATTTTGCCGCCTGCCGCCTGCCGCATAGGGATTATTCCGCAAAGCTTTAATTTCCGAGCGGAGTTCCAGCATGCGTTTGGAAAGCAGTTCCTTGTTTTTAGTAGAGCGCATGACAGCTTCGCTTTTAAGTTTTTCCAGAGAGGCCTTAATGCTTGGTACATCGTCGGGATTTTCAGATTTAATGGCTGTTTTTCCGAGAACATTACCTGAAACGACAGAATAGTACATTTCTTCAAGCGGATCGATAACTTTTTGAATGGAAAAAATATCCGCAACAATTTTTTCTTCGATTTCTACATATGTTAACAGATCTTCGGCGCTGCCTGATTCGATTACATTTTGCTGTTTATCAAGTAAATTAAGATAATTTTTAAATCTGTCTCTTTGCTGTGTAAGCAGGGTTTTAAACCGTTTTAAAATTGCTACTCTTTGGGCAATTTCCGTTGAATCCACATTGTCATTGACGGTTGTCTTGGATTTCACTTCTTCTGCAAAAACAGGCATATTCCCTCCATGTTCCGGTTAACCGGCAATATTAAGACCAACAGCTTCACGGCTTGCGGGTTCATTGGTATTCTGACTTGCTACTTTGCTCCATGTGTTTTTGAGATCGGAAAGCATGTCTTTAACTGTTGTTATTCTGTCTATATCTTTTGATATATTGGCTTCTATAAGCTCTCTGTTAAACCATGTATATAATGAAAAAAGATTTTTCGATATTTCTCCGCCGTTTTCAAAGTCAAGGGAAACCATCAGTTCTGTTAATATTTCTTCGGTTTTCATAACCGCCTTGTTGATCTGTTCGATTCTGCCGGGGTCTTTTTTATGCAGATTGTTCAGTTCAAGCAGTTCAATTGCTTTTGTGAGTTGTTTTACCGCTTCTTCGTACAGCATGACAATAAGCTGCCCCTGGCCGGCAGTCTTTATTGTGGTTTCTTTATATGTGGACGATGCGTTTTTGTAAGCCATTATTCCCCTCTAAAGTTTATCGGCACAAAATACCTTTTCTTTAACTAGTGTCTGTCTATAATGTAGACACATTATAGACAGACTACCTTAAAAACCGCATTTTCGCAGCCTAAAGGCGAGAAAATGCAAGGTCTGTCCGCAAAGTAACCGACTTTGTGGACAGACACTAACTATAGGGTATTATATCATATAAGATAACTTATCCGTCATTTCATTCTGATGACCAATAGATGCCGTTCTTCTTCAAGAAAAGGCACGCTGTATGCAATTGCTTCCCATTGAATGTTTGTTTTTTCCAGTTTTGACATTTCCAGTTTAATTTTTTCAAGTTGTCCTTTGTAGGCAGCAATAATGCCGTTTTCTGTGATTGCGCCGGAAAGCGCTTTTAACAATTTTGAATCCAGAGGCTTAAATGCCCGAAATGTAATAAGGTTAAAATGTCCCTTTTTGGTTTTCTCCAATTCGCCTTCTTCTACTGTTATGTTTGAAAGCCTGCTGTTGTTGGCAAGTATTGCCGCAGTGCTGCACAAAAAACCTGCCCTGCGCCCCATGCGTTCAATTAACGTGAAATTATGGTTTGGCATTGCAATAGCAAGCGGGATGCCGGGCAGCCCTGCTCCTGAACCGGCATCCGCTATTTGCGCCGTGTTGTGTTCAATTTCCGGCAAGCGTGATAAAATTCCCAAAGGAGCAAGAGAATCGAGGATATGCTTTATAATAAGCTCGTCTTTTTCATTTGTTCCTACAAGGCCATAAGCGTCATTAAAAAAAACAATCTCTTTTATATAGCGGGTAAGGAGTAAAAGAATTTCGTCACGGCGCGGAACAATGAGTCTGTTAATATTCTCATCGCTTTTACAAAGGGCGCTGATGCCGTCTGAAAGAAGTTTTATTTCCTGCATTACATTTGTGAGGGAGCTTAAATAAAATGCACCAGATTTTTTTCCTCTGTATGTCCGTTAGTCCGGGCCAGTATGTAGGAACCAAATGCCTGCAGCATAATATCAATAAAAGTGCCGACAGCTACAAGGTAAAAAGCCAGCGGCTTGAGGATCAGATAACCTGCCCTGTATTCTCCTCCGCCGTAACTGAGGCAAAGCGCGGCGAGCGCGATATACGCCCCATCGCCGGGATGTTTCGCAAGCAAAAAGGAAATAACAAGAGCATACATACCAATAGACAACAATTCAATTGAACCGATTCTCAGATACGAATATGATTTTATTATTACAATGAATGCTATCGCCGCTACCATTGCGCTGCCGCATCTGCAAAAAGTTGTAAAAAGAGCCATAGATAACGCACTTGAGCGCCGCCTTATGCCGAAATTTTCCTTTGTATGACGCTGAAGTACAGGGATTGAAAAATTTATATCCCCGGAAAAAAATGCCGCAAGCGCAGGTCCCAGAAATCCATAAAGAACCAGCCATGGGTTTACCTTTGGTTTCAGTAAATATAGAAACAGCGGCATGATGCCAAAACACAGCACTATGCTGAATATTCCCAGCAGTATGACGAGGTCTTTATAAACTTTTGCCTGTATTATACCGCCAAGGCGGACAGCCCAATATGCCGAAAGTACAATCATGATAAACCCAAGAATTTCCGAGAAAAATGACGCGATATGATAAAATATTCTGGAAAGGGAATCTACAATTGAAATAATCTGCTTGGAATAATTTTTGTCGTAATTAAGTCCAACGCCCAGAAAGAAGGCAAACACACAAGCCGGGAGAAGGTATACTCCGTCTCCTGCCAGAACACTTAACATATTGGACGGAAATATTTCCAAAATGTTGGCAGCAGGATGCAGGCTTAATGTTTCCAGCTGTTCGACTGTTTCAATCGGTATTCTGTCCGGTGAAAAAATCATGGTTACCATGATGCCGAAGAAAATCACAAATACGGATGCCCCAATTATTACCAGAATATTTTTTAATAACATTTTCCAGAACTGGTCATCCATGCGCAGCTCATAAACGGCAATTGTAAGTGAGAAAACCAAAACGGGAATTACTGCGTAACGCCCTATGCCAAGCGCCAGTTTTTCCATCCATTGTAAAACTGAAATTACGCCCGGACTTCCGGCCGGCAGCAAGAAGCCGATTGTCATTCCCAAAAAAGCGCCAATAAGTAATTTAACCCATACTTTCATAATAAGAGAATAGCGAATTTTCCGCCGCTTTGCTAGTGTTTTGGAACAGCTAAAACTTTACTTAAATAAAACTCGCAGAAAGCCGCAGTGTGCATACTCAGCACTAAATAGCCGTTTTCCTAAAGACGAATTATTCTGGCTGTTGTCAAAACTTCGTGTCCTGTTTCAGTTACAAGTATGTCGTTTTCAAGGCGGCAGCCGCCAAGCAGCGGGTCGTAGAGACCTGGTTCTATGGTAAAAACCATTCCCGGCTCCAAAACCCATTCGTTATCACCGCGGTT
>JAIRUY010000188.1 GCA_031254175.1 Treponema sp. | reverse complement strand
GCTTTGCAGAAAGGTGAAGTTGAAATGGTAATGGCAACCCAAATGAGGCTTTTGTACCTTACTCATTATCTTGAACTGCCCGGGTTTAAGGCAATAATATTTGATCATCCCGTTCAGATAAAAACAGGATTTAACAAAGACCAAATCGTTCTTCATTCAATTGTCAATAAAGCGCTTGACATGGTTGATACAGAAAATATCTCCAATTTGTGGATGCGTAAAACTTTTGATTACAGGTCAAAGATGATGGAAGCGCGAACTCCCTGGCTTGTTGGAATGTCAGTTTTATTATTTTTCTTAACGGCGCTTATCCTGTTTATGCTGAGAAGCAAGCGGAATGAGGGTAAACGGCTGGAAAAACAGGTGCAGGAACGCACTGTTGAATTAAACAACTCCCAGCACAGGCTGGAAAAAGCGCTTAAAGCCGCAAAGGCAGCAGATCATTCCAAATCCGCTTTTCTTGCCAATATGAGTCATGAGATAAGAACGCCGATGAACAGCATTTTGGGTTTTTCCGAGCTGGCTCTTGACTATGATATTTCTCCAAAAACCAAGCGCTATCTGGAGAACATCCACATGAATGCAGAGTGGCTGTTATTGATCATTAACGATATTCTGGACATTTCCAAAATCGAAGCCGGTAAAATGCAATTGGAAAAAATTCCTTTCAATATGCATGATTTATTTTCCAGCTGCAGAACATTGGTTATGCCAAAAGCCGTTGAAAAAGGACTCTTGCTGCACTTTTATGCCGAACCAAGCATTGGAAAAATACCTCTGGGCGATCCTACAAGGCTGCGTCAGGTGTTTGTGAACCTGCTTTCCAATGCGGTAAAGTTTACCAAAGCCGGTATAATTAAACTTCTTGCGGATATTAAAAACATCAATGATAACAGCGCAACTTTTTATTTTGAAATAAGAGATACCGGCATCGGTATGACAGAAGAAGAAATAACAAAAATATTTGATCCGTTTACCCAGGCAGAAGACGGCACAACACGCAAATACGGCGGTACAGGGCTTGGTCTTGCAATAACAAAAAATATTGTAGAAATGATGGGTGGAAAACTTTCAGCAGAGAGCGTGCCCGGAGTCGGCAGCAAGTTCAGTTTTTCATTGACATTTGAAACTCTGGACGCAAAAAACGAAGATTTGCTCGAAAGTAAAATAGTGTTCCATGATATAGAAAAACCAGCGTTCGAAGGCGAAGTTTTGTTATGTGAAGACAACGTAATGAATCAAAATGTTATTTGCGAACATCTTGCAAGAGTTGGACTTAATACTGTTGTGGCAGAAAACGGAAAAATAGGCGTGGAGATGGTAAAAAGCCGCAAAGAAAACGGCGAAAAACAATTTGATTTGATTTTTATGGATATACATATGCCGGTAATGGACGGTATTGAGGCAGCCGGGGAAATCCTGAAGCTTAATGTGAAAGTCCCTGTTGTAGCCCTGACCGCGAATGTAATGAGCAATGATGTAAAAATTTACAGCATGAACGGAATGGCTGGCTACGTAGGCAAGCCGTTCACATCTCAGGAATTATGGCGCTGTTTAATGAATTATTTTACTCCTGTGAAAAAGGAGGAGAAACCTGTGCAAATAAAACAGCAATTTGATGCGGATGCGGAGTTTAACAGAAAGATTCAAATTTTATTTTTAAAAAACAACCGGAATAAATTTAAAGAAATAGTTGATGCCCTGAAAGAAAACGATATTAAGCTGGCGCACAGGCTGGCGCATACATTAAAGAGCAACGCCGGACAGATTGGCAAAACTTTTCTGCAGCAGGCTGCCGCAGATGTGGAAGACAGGCTTAAGGACGGAAACAATCTGGTTACACCTCAGTGTATGACTGTACTGGAATCAGAATTGAACACTGTGCTTTTGCAGCTTGCGCCGCTGCAAGAAGAAGATGCCGGATCAGAAGCTCACGCCGAGCCGGATCAATGGCTTGATGGAGAAGCGGCAAAGGAGTTGCTTAATGAATTGGAGCCAATGCTTAAAAAGGGCAGCCCTGAAGGTCTCAATTTAATTACCAGACTCCGTACGATGCGGGGAAGTGAAGAATTAATAAAACAGATAGAAGACTTTAATTTTAATTTGGCTTTAGAAACTCTTGCCGGATTGAAAGAAAAATAAATTTTAATTGTGATATAATACCCGCTATGAAAGAAAATAAAAACTTTAGTCTTAGCGGCAGTGCTTCCTGCAGCGATGTTTACAATGCTGTTGCCCTTTGCGCGATTGGCGCTGAAAAAGTTGTATCAAATGAATTGCGCAAGCTGGATCTCAAGGTTGAGGACTCTCTTTATGGCAGGGTTCGTTTCAAAGCTGATATTACAGGTCTTTATAAGGCATTAATCGGCCTTCGCGCCGCGGACAGGGTGTTACTGGAAATCGCCAATTTCAAAGCGGTGGATTTTGACGCGTTGTTTGAAGGGACCGCTGCGGCGGTTTGGGAACGGCTGGTGCCTAAAGGCATGGGTTTGAAAGTAGCTAAGGTACGTTCCAATCGTTCGCTGCTAAAAGCGGAAACCAGCATTCAGGCAATTGTTCACAAGGCAGCGGCGCAGCGTCTGTGCGGCAAATATAAACAACTCCGGCTTCCTGAAGACGAAAAAATCGCTGAAGTACGGGTATATGTTGAAAAAGACATGGTTTCCCTTCTCGTGGATTTAAGCGGCGAGCCTCTGTTTAAAAGAGGTTACCGGAGCGAAGGCGGCGCTGCGCCGCTGCGTGAGACAACAGCGGCTTCCATGTTGCTGCTGTCCGGCTGGAAGCGGAAGTTCCCGCTTTACGATCCGTTTTGCGGCTCAGGAACTCTGCTTACAGAAGCGGTTATGTATGCGTGGGACATGGCGCCGGGTCTTGGCAGGCGCTTTGCGCTGGAAAACTTCAACTTTGCCGACAATCAAGTTGAACAATCGGTAAGGGAAGAGTTCCGCAGTAAAATTGATTTTAGCCGGCTTGTCAGGATCGCGGGCAGTGATGAAGATGCGCGCTCAATATCAATAGCCGCGTCCAACGCGGAGCGCCTGCGCGACATCGCCGAGGGAAGATCGCCGCAAAGGGGAATTCGCTCCACAGGCAAGACCAATGTTATGGAATTGAAAGTTTTACCCATGAGGGAAGCGGCATCTCCATTTTCTGATGCGGGTTTTCTTATTACCAATCCGCCTTACGGAAAAAGGCTGGGAGATCAGTCTCAGGCAGAATTGACCTACAGGGAAATTGGCAGTCTTGGTCAGCGCTTCCCCGGCTGGAAACTTGCGGTTATAACAGACGCAAGCGGATTTGAAAGTTTTTACGGAAAAAAAGCAGACTCATGCCGTGAAATCAGCAACGGCGCTGTGCCTTCCTATTTTTTTCAATATGATCTATTATAATATCAGAGAGGCATAATGGCAGTCACTGTTGAACATGATAAGCGCCGGAAAAAAATTCTGGAAAAAGCCCTTGCGGTTTTTATTGATGACGGGTTTGAAGACGCTACTTTTCAAAAAATTGCGGACAGATGCGGAATTACCAGAACAATACTATACCTCTATTTTAAAAATAAAAAAGAAATTTTTACATACAGCATCAAGCAGCTGCTGTTAAATGTTGAAGAAAGCATCAATGTCATTCGCTGTGATAAATCCCTTACCAGTATAGAAAAAATTACCAGAATTCTTCTGGACATTTTCCGGCATTTGGAAGAAAACTCGCAGCTTTTATCAGTGGTGCTTGATTATCTTGTGCTTCTTTCAAAAAACGATGCCGACCCCGAAAAACCTGTGCGCCGCAGGACAGTAAAGCTGCGGCACATTCTATCATCAATTGTAATTGAAGGCATTAAAGCCGGCGAAATAAGAAAGGTTAATGTAAAAACGGCAGATGATTATCTGTATAGTTTTATAGAAGCAGCCATTTTTCAATTGGTGGTTTTGAGACGAACAGAGTTAAACGAGCTTAAAGAAACGGTTGTTTTTGCTGTGAAGCTATTGAGTTAAATAAATATTGTAATCGTCGTTCCGCTCAACGCTGTATCGTGGTGAACTTTAAGTCTTATTGCAGAGACTTGAATTTTTATAATAAATTATGGATAATTCTCTTATGGATTCAGGTCAGACATTATTTATTATAAGCCAGCTTATTCTTGGAGCTATTGCTACTTTTCTTGCAATTATGTTGTGGTCAAAGACAAGAGATATTGCATGGATGCTTATAATAACAGGAGCCATTGTCGCGTATATTGAGATTGTACATTCTGTCCTGAACATTTTTGGTATGGGCGGCGGTAATTTACTTCTTATAGGTTCGGTTCCCATTATTTCTTTTGTCCTTCCTTTATTACGAATGGTTTTTTTCATTTCCGCTTTTACAATTATGATTATCAGACAATTCCGGAAGAAATAAAAAGTTAAAAATTCTTTTGATGGGGATAAAAAATGAAATCTGTTATTATTGGAATTACAATTTTGGCAGCGGCAGTTTTTGCGGTTTTACCGTCAAGGCCGGAAGGCTTCGGGCTTGGCTGGGGAATTGATGTTCTGACATTTCTCCGGGGCGCTCTTCCTGTCGCCGCAATTGTTATTGGCATTATTGCTGTCTTTATCGGTATTGCCGACATGAAAGACCGCGCTGAAGCAAAAAAAGAAGCCGCTGAAAAGAAAGAATAACCGAGTTGTCCGGAAACTTCAAATCGAAGATTCATTGTTTCAGAACAACTTCTGCTGTCAAGGAACATTGTATAAATGAAGCAAAGATTCGGCAAGAAATATTTTTATGCATATAAATTTTTAAATGATTGTCTGCCGATATATGCGCTTTACGCAATCCTTTTTACGGAAAAGGGATTGTCCCTGACGCAAATTTCTTTATTGTTTTCTTTTTGGAGTTTTATAGCAGTAGTATCGGAAATTCCATCAGGCATATTGGCAGACAGGTGGAACAGGAAATATATGCTTTTTGCGGCAACTGTTTTAAAAGCTGTGTGTTTCATAGTTTGGAGTTTTTCCGGCACGTTTTTAATATTTGCTCTTGGGTTTGTATTCTGGGGAATAGCGGAATCTTTTAGATCCGGAACAGAAGAAGGATTGCTGTATGACAATCTAAAAAGTGAAAATAAAGAATTTGATTTTATTAATATTTATGGCAGGGGCAGATTCTATTCCAGTTTAGGAGCATTAATTGGAGTTGTTTCCGGAGGAATACTGGCGAATTTCTTTAAAATAGGCACATTATCAATTGCATCTGCAATTGTAGTGGTGGTTAATCTTTTCTTTATTTCAAAGTTAAAAGAAAAAAATTATTACTCAGAAAGACTGGAAAAAGAAAATATTAATTTTTTAAAAACTTTTTCTGATGCAATAAAAATATGCCTGAAAAACAAAAAAATATTGTTTGGTCTGATGCTTTTGGTATTTATAATTGGAATAGCAAGTTATGCGGATGAATACGATCCATTGATAATAAATGATTTTGGATTGGGATATATCTGGCTGAGTATTATATTTGGAATAAGATTTTTATTTACTGCAGCCGGAAACCACTTTGCATCGGCAGTAAACCAAAAAATAACAGCAAAAAACAAAGTGTTTATTTTATCGGGGATTTCCGGTTTGCTCCTGCTGGTATTTTCAATTATCTGGAATCATTATGTATTATTGATTTTCGGGCTTCATTGCATGGCAATGACCATAGTTGAAGTAACACAAATTGACATTATACAAAATGAGATTAACGAAGAAGGAAGAACAACAGTAATGTCAATTCTTGGCTTTTTGCAAAATCTGGCCATGATAGTGTTTTGCTCAATAATTGCACTGTTGCTTAACAGTTACAGTTTAAGAATGTGTTTTGTAATAATTTCAATTTATTGCATAGCAGGAATAATAATTGCGTTTTTTGTTAATGCTGCAATGAAAAAAAGTCTTGGCGATCACAAGTAAGGGTCAAATTGTTTTAAGCCAAAAACGCCGTTGCTTTTTGATTACCTGCCGCCAAAGTTTCCATGCTGCGTTCTTTGCTGCCGTT
>JAIRUY010000187.1 GCA_031254175.1 Treponema sp. | reverse complement strand
AACAAAAGACAATGCGGGAAATCCTTGTGGAAACGGAGTATGGAATTGCCATTGTTGCCGGGGCTTCCGGTTTTTCACAGATTGCGAATATGAGAGAGGAAGACAGAAAAGATTTTATTTCCGAACTGGATACGCTTTCTTTTGCGGATATCATCATTGTAGATACCAGCGCCGGCGTTTCAAGCAATGTTCTGGATTTTATCGCGGCGGCTGACGATGCTGTAATAATTACTACTCCCGAACCGACAGCGATTACAGACGCGTATGGAATTATTAAAATTATTGCCACGGAATACGATTCACTTAGCATGGGGCTTAAGCTTGTAGTAAACCGCGCTAAAAATGCGGGACAGGCGAAAAATGTAGCGGACAGAATGACAAATATCGCAGGTCAATTTTTAAATCTTAAAGTTGATTATCTGGGATTTATCTACGATGACGTGGCTGTCTCTCACGCTGTTCTCAGGCAAAAACCGTTTATGGTAGTTGAGCCAAAATGTAAGGCAAGCATTTGCGTTCAGCATATTGTGGATAGAATGGACAGAAACAAGCCTGAGACTGCCGGGTTCGGCGCGATGCTGAAAAGATTATTTAAGTAGAAGACTTAAAGAAGAGGTGGAAGGTGGCACATATAAGGTGGGGTATAATAGCAGCCGGTTTTGCGTTAATCATTTCTGCCGGGCTTGGAATGATTGCCGGCGTAGGAATATTATACATTATATTAAGAGCTTTGATTTTTGCGGTTGTTTTTTTCGCTCTTGGCTGGGGGCTGCGGTTTATGATAACCAGCTTTTTCCCGGAAGTTCTGTATCCTGATACAGAATCCGCGGTGGAGAGTTCTTACGAGCAGCAGGGGCCAAGAGTAAATATCGTCATGGATAATACCGGAGAATATGCCGTACCGGAGTTGTATAAAACGCCCGGCGATCCTGATGAATTAGGCAATATAGAAGACCTGATTTCCGGTGTACATAAATCTGAAGAAGAAGCTATAGACCGAAGAGAGGAAGAAGGTTATAATGAACAGAGGACTCAAAGTGTTTCAGAGCATGAAACTGTCAGCTTCAATGATATGTTTGATGATCCGGTAGGTTTAAAAAAACCTGATGAAGAAAGAAAAAGTTTTACTCCCAGTTTTGGGGATGAATCGGGAGGGTTGGGAGGTTTACCTGATTTGGAAGCAATGGCAACGGCTTTTTCATCTTCGGGCGAAACCTCACCTTCAGGATCTGGCGGAGGTTCGCCTTTCGGTGATACTTCATTCGCTCAGTCTTTTCCTGAAGAAATAGGAACACGCCCCTCCGGTTATGTTGGAAACAAGCCTCAGCAGTTAAAGGGGGACTTTAATCCCAAAGAACTGGCAGAAGGCATAAGGACGGTATTGAGCAAGGAAAAATGACAAGCCTCCAATTTGCATACGTAAGGTTTGGACATTATACGGACGGGGATACGGACTATGTCCTAAACCCCTCAGCACGAATAAAGGAAAGGTTTAGGAATGCCGGAACAGGTGTTGCAGGCAGCAAAAACAGAAGAGGAACTCTGGCAGCAGTACCGGAAGACACGGGATCCTGCGATAAGGGAAGCCTTTATTAAACAATACGCCCCATTGGTAAAATATGTTGCCGGAAAAGTCGCTGTCGGGATGCCAAATAATGTTGAGTTTGACGACCTTGTTGGATACGGTGTCTTTGGACTTATAGACGCTATTGATAAATATGATCCGGATAAAAATGTAAAATTCAAAACCTATGCTGTTACGCGCATTAGAGGCGCGATTTTTGACGAACTGCGCTTAATTGACTTTGTTCCGCGATCTGTAAGGCAAAAGACACGCGAAATAGAAACTACAATTTCTTCACTGGAAGCCCAGTTGGGAAGAACTGCTTCGGATCAGGAAATTGCCGGAGCTCTTGGCATTGACGAAGCGGAATACATGAAAGTAATTCAAAAAATATCCGGAACAAGCATAATTTCGTTAAATGATCTGTGGTATTCCGGCGATGATAATGACAAGGTATCAATCGGAGACAGCATTGAATCTCCTTCCAGCCTTAATCCCGATGTAATTGTGGTAAATGAAGAAATCCGCAGGGTTATTGTAGAAGCAATAAATGAACTGCCCGATAAGGAAAAGAAAATTTTAGTGCTTTATTATTACGAAGATTTAACGCTGAAAGACATCGGGCGTGTTTTACAGGTAACAGAATCAAGAGTATCACAGCTTCATACCAAGGCTGTGCTTCATTTAAGATCAAAATTAACCAATATAAGAAAAGGTATCGTATAGTATGGTCGATTTTATCCAGCTGCAGGAAATAGTAAAGAAGCAACTGGAATATGATCGAACAATCAGAACAGTGGAGGCTTCAGGCCCCACTCTGGAAGCTGCGGTTGCAGAAGCTGCGGCTCTTTTGGATACTCATGTCCGTCATCTTGAATATGAAATTATCGAAAGAGGCTCTGCCGGTTTTATGGGCGCCGGGAGAAAAGACTGGCTTATTCGCGCTTATGAACTTGAACACAAGAGGAAAAAGAGAAAAGCAGGAGCGGAGCAGGAAGAAGAGATTATCGATGACACTCCTGTAATTGTTGATAAAGACGGAGATGCTTTTGTTCAATGCCTGCCCGATGGAGTATTTGTCAAAGTAATACCGCCTGTCGGTAACGGAAGAAAGGCGTATTTGACATCTGTTATACAAACGCTCCGTTCAAAAAGAATAAAAGATTATGATTCAGATATTCTGGAAAAAATTGTTGATGAAGCAAGCGGAGAATATGCCAGACTAATGGATTACCAATACCAGCCGCAGAATAACAGCATGGCAGCCGTTGAGATTGATGATTCTGAAATGAAAGCCTATATAATTGTTTCTCCTCCCGGGGACGGAGGCGCTGATTTAACTTATGATACTTATGTCAGTCTTCTTAAGCAAAACAGGGTGTATCACGGGATAAAAGAAGAATTCCTGGCAGAATTTGCGGACAGGCCTGTATACAAGGAAAAAGTTGAAGCAGCTGAAGGAACAAGGCCGGTTAACGGCAAAGATGCTTACATTGAATATTATTTTGAAACTGATCAAAGCAGGATTAGATTAAAGGAAGAAGCCAACGGCCGGGTTAACTTTAAAGAACTTGATATCATTCAAAACGTCGTGCAAAATCAGCCGGTCGCTAAAAAAATGCCGCCTGAAACCGGTATAGACGGAACAACCATTACAGGAAAAATTCTTCCGGCAAAATCAGGCGTTGATATCCCCATACCTGTCGGCACCAATGTCCATGTCGGTGATGACGGAGATACCATAATTGCGGACATCAACGGGCAGGTAATGCTGATAAACAACAAAATTAATGTTGAGCCTGTTTTTACGGTTGAAGGTGATGTAAATCTGAAAACCGGAAATATTATTTTCCTTGGGACCGTTGTGATTACCGGAAATGTTGAATATGGTTTCTCTGTAAAGGCCGCAGGTAATATCGAAGTAAAAGGCACTGTCTCCAAAGCTGAACTTGATGCGGAAGGAGATATAATAATCTATCAGGGTGTTAACGGTAAAGGCGGAGGAAGGATTCGTGCGGGAAGATCCATCTGGTCCCGCTTTCTGGAAAACGCCAATGTAGAAGCCGGAAATATGGTAGTTGTAACCGATGGTATTATCAATTCTCAGGTAGACGCGGTCAAGAGCATTCTCTGTCAGGGTAAACGCGCGAATATTATGGGCGGCCGCCTGCGCGCGGGAGAAGAAATTAATGCCAATGTCCTTGGTAATTCAACAAGCGGTACAGAAACGATTTGTGAAGTCGGCTTTGATCCTCACAGCAAAGTAGAACTGGAGCGTCTTTTCGCGGCAAAATCATCGGCGGAAAATGAACTTGATTCTCTCAGGCTGGATTTGCAAACCCTTATCAATACAAAAAAACAGCGCAAATCCCTGCCTGAAGACAAGGAAGCCTATTTACAGGAACTTATGGACAGGCGGCAGGTATTGACGGAAGAATTAGCCAATACCTTAGAGAGTATTCAGAAAGTTCAAGGATTCATGAACGAAATGCAAACTCGTGGAAAGGTTTCCGCTTCCAAAAAAGTATGGCCTGGCGTTAAAATCTGGATTCGGGATGTGAAAGAAGATGTTCGCATCGAATATAAAGCTGTAACTTTTATTCTTGAAAACGGGCTTATTCGCATGACAAAGTACGAAGAACCCGATGATATTGTCAAAAAGGGACTTGATGGCTATAGCTCCAATTGATCTTCAGACACTTTTTACCCAGCTTGATAAAGTTGCAAAAAATCAAGTGTCACAAAGGGAAGGACAGGCGCTCCATCAGGCCATACAGAATGTCCAGATTCAAAAGAAGCTTGAAGATAATCTGCAGCAGGTAAACGAAGCCCAGAATACAGGAGAAGGAGCAGAAAAGGTAAACGATCATGGCCGCGAACACGGACAGAAGCAAAACAGCGGCGGAAAAAAAAGGCAAAAAGAAGATGAAGAAAAGGAAAAGAGTTCTGTTTTGAGCGACCCGAATTTGGGCAGGAATGTAGACATCAGCTTTTGATGCGGAAAACCGATGAATATAACATATATTGTTTTAATTGTTTCTCTGGCTTTTAATTTTATTATATTTTTTTATTTTAAATGGTATATCAAACGCAAAACATCTGTGACGGGACTTTTGCCTGAATACAGGACAGAAGTTGCTAGGCTTATTGCCGAAATAGACACTACCACTGACAGAAATTTATTGTTGGTTGAAGACGCGATAAAAAGACTGAAAGAAATACAGGAAGATACAGACAGACGTATTTCAGTTTATGTGAAAGAACTTGAAAAAAGCAGAACAGGAGAAACGCTTTATACAAATCTTGGCCGCGGCATCCGGGCCGCTCTTAAAACAGAAACACAGGGTGAACAAAACGCAAATCCTGTTCAGCTTTCATTGGTCCGCCCAAACCTGGAATCTCCGGTACAGACGGCGCCTGAATCTGTTACTGCGGCAGCGCCTACGGCATCCACAGCAGCGCCGCCCATAACGCCGCCACAGCAGCCTACAGAACAAACAGCGGCGCAGTTGGCGCCCCCAACGATAGTTTCCAGAGCGTTGCCTTCTTCCAGACAGCAGATACGCTCTTCCATTGATACTCTTGCGAATGAAGGGCTTGCGCCGGAAGAGATAGCAAGGCGCCTTGACATAAGCATCGCTGAAGTTGATCTTGCCATGAATTTACGGAGAGGAAAAAAGTAAACTTATTTCAATTCGTCCAGATTATACGGCGTTTCCTGATACACATAATTCAGCCAGTTGTCAAAAAATAAATTCGCGTGTGCGCGCCAGCGGACTTTCGGTGTTTTTTGCGGATCATTGTCAGGATAGTAATTTTTTGGCATTTCTATTTGCAGCCCCTTTGCGATATCACGGCGGTATTCCCTGTCCAGAGTCAGGGCATCGTATTCCAGATGTCCTGTGATATAGATTTCCCGGTCTTCGCGCGCAGTAACAATAAAAATGCCTGTTTCGGGGGATTCGCTTTGAATCGTAAGCCTGGGTTCAGCCGCTATTGCTCCGCGATCACAGGTAGTATGCATCGATAAAGGCGCGAAAAACTCATCATCAAATCCGCGAAAAAGAGAATGGTGATGTTCATTAATACTGTGAGGGAAAATGCCGAAAAGTTTTTTTTCAAGCGGCCTTTTTGGGATATTATAACGGCGGTAAAGGCCGGCCTGCGCTCCCCAGCAAATGTGCATGACGGAAAAAACATTTTTTTCCGAATAGTCAATTATTTTCGCGAACTCATCCCAGTAATCAACCTCCTCAAAA
>JAIRUY010000159.1 GCA_031254175.1 Treponema sp. | reverse complement strand
CCGGTAATCGAAGATGAAAAATTGGACGTCTTTGATTTGACACTCTCAGAACCCGATGAGTCTTTTCAGGAATAATGCCGAATCTTTCCCTCGTTATAAAAGAACAAATTCCGGCTCCGCTGCGTCTGGATCGTTTTATATCAGAAAATTTGAGGCTGCTCTCCCGTTCCCAAATCAAAGCAAGAAACCTGAAAGCAAAAATAAACGGAAAAGATGTTAAACTTTCCCGGTTTGTTAAATACGGGGACAGCCTTGAATTGTTTTGGGATGAAAGTCTGCCGGAAAATATAATTCCTCAGGATATACCCCTAGAAATTATTTATGAAGACGAAAGATGTATTGTAATAAACAAGGCTCAGGGAATGGTTGTACATCCTGGGGCAGGCAACAGACAGGGCACTCTGGCAAATGCCCTTTGTTTCAGAAGTTACGAAAAAGGAACCGGCGGCTTAACAGGATTACGTCCCGGAATTGTACACCGCCTTGACAAGGATACATCCGGAATCATAATTGCCGCCTATAATGAAGAGGCTCATGCTTTTCTTGCGCAGCAATTTAAGACACGCAAAGCAAGAAAAACCTATGTCGCGGTTACATGCGGTGTTCCAAAAGAAACA
This sequence comes from Treponema sp., assembly GCA_031254175.1. Taxonomy (GTDB): domain Bacteria; phylum Spirochaetota; class Spirochaetia; order Treponematales; family Breznakiellaceae; genus WQXQ01. Next base: position 4,801 of record JAIRUY010000159.1, on the reverse strand, counting down.
AAAGGGCGCATAGAAATTTTTATTGCAAGAGATCAAAAAGACCGCAAACGTTTTACGGTTTCTTCCAAAGGAAAAACCTCCCTTACTTTTTACAAAGTAATTAAAAACTGGAAAAACTACTCGCTTGTTCTTCTGCGTCCAAAAACAGGACGTACCCATCAGCTTCGCGTTTCTATGCGTTACATTGGATGTCCCATTCTTGGAGATCCCGTCTACGGCTACGAAGACAGGTATTTCCCAAACGCAAGTCTTATGCTTCATTCAAAAAGTCTTGAAATAACACTGCCGGGAGAAACTGTGCCGCGTGTTTTTTCATCTCCCATGCCGGAACGGTTTAATCAACTAATGGAGCGGCTCGATTCTGTATTCCCGCTGTTCACCGGTTGATGGGTCAGGGAAAAACAGCGCATGGGCACGGAGAGCAAGAGTTTGGCCTGATTCACAGGAATCCTGCCGAGCATACAAAGAATCGCCCAGTATCGGACAGCCAATCCAGCAAAGATGACAGCGTATTTGATGACGAAAACCACGCCTTAATCTTGCAAAAAAAACATTGTCATTTATCATGATTATTTCGGTTTTATATGTCCCGCCTTTGTCTTTCGCTGTTTCATGGTGTTTTTTTCCGTCATCAATTACAGGACGAACCTGTTTTCTGCCCGGACCAAACGGACGGAAAAAACTTTCAACGACAAACGGGTTATCTGACGAAGGACTCAAGCCGGAAAAAACCGGAGACGGTGGAAAGCCGGCGGCCGTAATACAATCGTCCAAAGAAGCAAAAACGCTGTTTTTACAAACAGCGGAATATTCTTTGATAAATTTCCCGTTATCCTGCATTTCTTTGAAAAAATCAAAGCTATCGGCGTTTTTCGAAAAAAGCACAAGCCCATGTGTCTCGCAATCAAGGCGGTGCATTATCTCTGCTTCAGGATAAGCAAGCGCATACCATTCCAACAGCGTGCTGCCGCTTTTTGGCTTGAGAGGAACGCTGTGCATTCCTGATGGCTTAAAAACCACCGCAAAATCACTGGTTTCTTCAAGAACATAGGGTTTTATTTTCATATAATTTATTCGTATTAAGGAATTTTATCAATGTTTGAAGTAAATGTATACTTGAAAAAGCTCAAGTTTAAGGTAACAATTAGTTATGGGAATTGAAGATGTCATTCAGCAGGAAATTTTTCCATCCGTTGGAGGAACGGTTTATTTTGTCGGAATAAAAGGAACCGGCGTTTGCGCTCTGGCAGAACTGATGCACACTGCCGGTTATAAAATTTCCGGCAGTGACACGTATGAGGTTTTTTACACAGACAAGATTCTTAAAAAGTTAAAAATTCCCTATTATGAAATATTTGACGCGACACGCATTAACAAAAATATTGATCTTGTTATACATTCCGCCGCTTACAGCCCCGACTCAAACTCTGAACTTGCCCGTGCGCTTGAGCTTAACATCCCTATCCTCAAATATACCGACGCTCTTGGTCTCTGGTCTGCAAGGTTTGATTCTACCGGCGTTTGCGGTGTTCATGGAAAAACGACGACAACAGCGATTTGCGGAGTATTGGCGCGCGCCGCCGGTTTGCCTGCTCAGATTCTTACAGGCAGCGCCGCTGTAAACTTCGGCGGAAGGGCAACCCTTGTTTTAGGAGACAAATACTTTATCGCTGAAACTTGCGAATACCGTAAACATTTTCTGTCATTTTTCCCAAAGCGAATAATTCTTACTTCTGTAGAGTGGGATCATCAGGACTACTTTACAGATTATGAAGCAATCCGCAGCGCTTTTGTTGAATACTGCCGCCTTCTGCCGGAGGGAGGACAGCTTATTTATTGCGCCGATGATCCGGGCGCCGCAGAGGTTGCGAACATTATAAAAAACGAAAACAGGGGAATAGAATTAACTCCCTACGGTTTTACCGCTGCCGGTGATTATTCGATAACTTCATACGCTGTCGAAGACACAGGGGCTGTTTTTACCCTTGCCGGAATCCCTGATGTCTTAAAAATTTCGATTCCCGGCCGCCACCAGGCTTTGAATGTCTCCGCCGCAATTGCGCTTACCATATCATTGGTAAAGGAAGAATTTGGGGCAGCAGAAAAAAACGCCCTGGGCAAAGAAAAAATCGAAGCTATAAAAAACGCTCTTTTAAATTTTAAGGGCACAAAACGGCGCAGTGAAATTATCGGAGAGACGGGGGGAATAACTTTTATGGACGATTACGGACATCATCCTGCCGCCATAAAAACAACGCTGGACGGCATTAAAAGTTTTTATCCGTCGCGCCGGTTGATTGTCAGTTTTATGTCGCATACATACTCCCGTACAGCCGCCCTTCTTGATGATTTTGTATCCGCACTGGACGGCGCTGACATTCTCTTCCTGCACAAAATTTACGCTTCAGCGCGTGAGAATAACTCAAGCGGCATTGACGGGGAGAAACTTTTCGAAAAAGCCGCTGCGTCAAGAAGCGGAGAAACATTTTATTATGATGAGCCGGACGAAGCTTTTTCAAAACTGTGCGAATTATTAAAAAGCTCGGACATTTTTATTACACTTGGCGCCGGAAACAACTGGACACTCGGCAAAAAACTTTTTGCCCACTTTAAGTCAATTGACAAACAGAGAGAACATCATGGTTAGCATGACAGGTTACGCATACCGTGAAAAGGCAGAACAAAACCTATCGGTTTCAGTAGAAATAAAAAGCTGCAACAACCGTTATTTGGATATATACGTAAATCTTCCTTCATGGCTTTCCGCACTGGAAATGAAAATCAGGAATATCATCGCTCCTGTCTGCGGCAGGGGAAAGGTTGAAGTTTTTATCAGAGTGCGTGAGTTTAATGTACCTGTTAAAATCATCGTAAACAAAAATGCGGCGAAAGCTTATTATGACGCGATTAATGTCCTTGCCGGCGATCTTGGAATTGAGGAAAAACCCGGTCTTGAAATACTGCTGGGACTGGACGGCGTTTTGGAAACGGAAAAAAACCGGGATGATGAACGCCACTGGAAGGAAATAGAACCAATCCTGCAGGAAGCGGTAAAAGCTCTCTGCGCTGACCGGGAACGAGAGGGAAAAAACACAGAACGGGATATACTTGCGAATCTTGAAAAGATTGAAACTTCCTTAAAAACTGTTTCTTCATTTGCTTCTGTAATTGAACAAAACATAAAAGAAAACATAAAAACACGTTTTGCCGAATTGCTTGGTAATCAGATTGATGAAAACAGGGTTCTGGCGGAAACCGCGTCTTTGCTGTTAAAATATACAATAGCTGAGGAAATTGCCCGTCTTAATTCGCATCTGAGCGAGTTCAGGGCGGAGACAGAGAAAAATCCAAGGCCGGGAAAAAAACTGGACTTTTTGTGTCAGGAATTAAACAGGGAAATAAACACAATTGGTTCCAAGAGCGCAGTTGTTGAAGTTAGCCGTGAAGTTGTAAAAATGAAGGAAACTCTGGAAAACATCAGAGAACAGCTGCGAAATGTTGAATAGAGTTGTTCGGAAACTGTAAATCGAAGATACATTGTTTCTGAACAACTTCCGTTAAACCTGACTTTTAGTAACAGGAGAAGAAGCCGGTGAAAAAAGATATCAAGATCGCCATTTCAGGAAGAAGCGGCTGCGGAAACACAACAATCAGCAGAATGATTTCTGACATCCTTGGTTTGCGGTTTATCAATTTTACATTCCGCTCAATTGCCGCGGAACGCAATCTTAGTTTAACAGAGGTACTTAAACTTGCCGCGGCGGATGATTCCGTAGATAAAGAAGTAGATTCAAGGCAGGTGGAACTTGCCCGCAAAGAAGGCGGCTGTGTACTTGGTTCGCGTCTTGCAATCTGGATGCTTGAAGAAGCTGACTTGAAAGTTTACCTGGAAGCAAAGGCAAACACAAGAGCCGGACGCATTGCAAACAGAGAAGGCGGAACAATTGAAGAAGTTGCCGCGTATACTGCGGAAAGGGACAAGCAGGATCATTGCCGCTATCTGCGTATTTATAATATTGATACCGATAAATACAGCTTCGCGGATTTAATTATTGATACTGATAATCTTTCACCGCATGAAATTGCCGCCATGGTAATAACAAAAGCGCGGGAGATCGAATAAACCTTGCAATTACACAAAACTTCCGGTATACCTGCCGGCAAGCCTGAATTGCTTTCTAAAAATACGCATCCTATGGCGGTAAAAGAATCATCCGGTGCAACAAAATCAGCAAAGGCATCTGCGGCACTGCCAAAAACTTTCGTATCTTCATTAATTGCCGCGGCAGGACTTCCGGCGGATAAACTTTCTTCTTCCATTGTTTCATTCGTGCGATTTTTTTCCCTGCCGATAAAAAAAGAAGTATTACTTGATATCCGCCGTCAGGTTTTTGCGCATCCAACTGCGCAAACCGCAGAAGAGAGAACTACACTTTCAATGGCCGCTGCTGCCGCAGAAAGCAAAGGAGTGGAACTTCATCAAAAAGGGCTTGAATTGTATGCTGAGGCTGTCGATCCCAAATGGCGGGAACGGCAGAATTCCGGCGGGCAAAATAAACAGCATAACAACAGGCAAAATCAACAAAATGATGACAATATTCTGTCAAAGTCCGGCTCCATAAATAGTTCCAACCTTGAAAAAATAGCGCTGGAAGATGCAGAAAAAGATCCCCTGCTTTCCATTTTAAACAGACTGCCCGGGAAAAACGGTCAACGCTGGATTGTGCTTCCTTTTGAATTTAATGAAAAAAACAGGCAATTCAGAATGTCTTTGCGAATTCTGCTTGAAGAAAAAAAACAA
>JAIRUY010000142.1 GCA_031254175.1 Treponema sp. | reverse complement strand
ACTATCCGCTGGTCGGAAGAAGAAGCCGCCGCAGTTATCGGTTACCTTCAAAAAACAGGCAAATTAAAAAAAGCAAATCAGTTTTTCTGGAAAAACAGGCTTACTATTCCCGGATGTCTTCCAGAACCATGTCAGGCAGATTTTTAATAATGGTTTCCATTTCGCTTCTTGAAAGACCTTCAACCTTTATTGTGGCTCTGCGGTGAGCAACATCGTCTCCTTCCGCTGTAACAAGGGAAACAATATTGCCGTTTTTTTCAGCAATAGCTCCGGCAACTTTGGCAATCTGCCCGGGATGTTCCCCCATATTCACAATAACCCGCACCCCTTTATGACGTGCGCCGAAAGCGTTAATAAAAGCATGAAAGAGATCTGTGTCTGTAATAATGCCGACAAGAAGAGACCCTCTCATTACCGGAAGACAGCCTATGCCCTTATCTGCCATAATTCGTGCAGCCTCTTCCAAAACTTCATCTTCGTTTACAGTAACAACCTTCTTAATCATGATTTCTGATGCTTTTATTTTTGTAAGAAGATAACTGATCTCATACATATCCAGAGAGGTCGCTTCCGAAGGACCTGCTTTTAAAAGATCCAGTTTTGTTACAATACCAACAAGGGTATTGTTTTTATCCAGCACAGGTATGTGGCTGACTTTTTCCTTATCCATTAAAGATCGCACATCAGTTACAGAAGCATCCGGATGAACATACACAGGATTTTTTGTCATTACACGGGAAATAATCATAAGATTCTTCTCCTCATTTTTATTTTTTCAAGTGCCAAGATAGGCGGCTTTTACAGCTTCATCATTTTTTAATTCCGCTGCCTGTCCGGATTTTACAATTTGACCTGTTTCAAATACATAAGCGCGTGAAGCAATGTTTAACGCTTTATAGGCATTTTGTTCCACTAAAAGTATTGCGGTTCCATCCTGATTTATCCGGCGGATGATGCCAAAAATTTCGTCCACAAGAATTGGGGCAAGCCCCATGGAAGGTTCATCAAGAAGCAGCAATTTTGGTTTTGCCATAAGCCCCCTGCCCATTGCAAGCATCTGCTGCTCGCCGCCGGAAAGGGTTCCCGCAATCTGCCGTAAACGTTCCTTAAGCCTTGGGAACATGCCGTAAACCATTTCAATATCGTGTTTGATACCATGACGATCTTTTCTTGTATAAGCGCCCATTTCAAGATTGTCCTTTACGCTTAGATTGGCAAAGATACGCCGCCCCTCCGGAACATGAGCAAGTCCGCGAATAACGATCCTGTCAGGCGCAATGCCGCCTATGTCTTCGCCGTTAAACTGCACCGTCCCTGCGCTTTTTTTTATTAAGTTGGAAATACCTCTTAAAGTTGTAGACTTGCCAGCTCCGTTGGAACCAATAAGAGTGACGATCTCCCCTTCGCCGACTTCAAAAGAAATACTTCTCAAAGCCTGAATTGCGCCGTAATGAATTGATAAATCATTAACTGAAAGAATCATGACTGAAAATCCCCATTGGCTTCACCCAGATATGCCTTAATTACAGCCGGGTCTTTTTGAATTGCCTCCGGCGCTCCCGAAGCAATGGTTCTGCCGTAATCCAATACCATAATCCGCTCGCAGATTCCCATAACAAGACGCATATCGTGTTCGATCAAAAGAATCGTAAGATGAAATTCCTTGCGGATAAAAGCAATCAATTTCATCAATTCTTCGGTTTCCTGCGGATTCATTCCTGCAGCCGGTTCATCCAGAAGGAGCAGCGCCGGATTTGAAGCAAGCGCTCTTGCTATTTCCAGTTTTCGCTGTTCACCATAGGGAAGGTTCTTTGCCAGCTCGTATTTTTTATTATCAATTTTAAATAAGGAAAGAAGCTCGTCCGTTTTTTCGATCATGTGCGTCTCGTCAATGCGGAAACGTTTAAGCCGGAAAAGCACATCAAGCGGCTTCTCCACACGCTGGGCATGAAGGGCAATGCGGACATTATCTTCGACCGTCATGTTTCCAAAAAGCCGAATGTTCTGAAAAGTCCGCGCTATGCCGGCATGGTTCAGGGAAGCGGGACTCATGGTCACTGCGTTGTGAGCTTTGCCTCTGCGATCCCAGTAATTGATTTCACCGGAAGTCGGCGCATATATACCGGAAAGCATATTGAATACAGTTGTCTTTCCCGCTCCATTCGGCCCGATAAGCCCCGTAAGCTCTCCCTGAGACAACTCACAGGAAAAACCGCTGACTGCGCGTAATCCGCCGAACACAATGGAAAGATCCGTTACTTTAAGAAGAAGTTCACCCATGCTGTCTTCTCCTTCGTAATAATGCAATCAGGCGGTCAGTAAGTTTTACAAAGGAAAGTTCTTTCATTCCCAAAAGACCCTGAGGCCGGAAGAGCATAATAAAGATCAGAATGAGCGGATAAATGAGGAGTCTGTAATCCTGCAGGAAACGCAAAAATTCCTGAAGATATGTAAGCACATAGGCGGCGATGATTGAGCCTGTCATAGAACCCATGCCGCCAAGAACTACGAAAATCAGGTAATCAACGGAACGAAGGAACTGCGCAACATCGGGTCTGACAAAACCATTCACCATTGCAAAAAGAACTCCGCCGATACCGGCAATAAAAGCGGCAATCACAAAACCCGTCATCTTGTAACGGAAAATATTGATCCCGCAGGAATTCGCGGCAATTTCATCTTCACGGCATGCCATTATCGCCCGCCCGTAACTGGAACGCAGAAAATTCTGCAGCAACGCAACTATGATAACAAGAACTATCGTCACAGTAACGAGGGCCAGCTCATTGTTCATGGCGAATGCGGTAGTAAACTGCCTGCCGTTCGGCCCTCCGGTAATTGTTTTAAGATTGATAAAAACCACTCTTATTATTTCACCAAACCCCAAAGTTACGATAGCCAGATAATCTCCTGAAAGTTTAAGCACCGGGAAACCAATAAGAAAACCCGCAAAGGCTGTAAGAAGTACTGCCAAAACCGCAGAAACAGGCAGAGGCAGTCCAAAATCGAGAGTAAAATAAATACAGGAATAAGCGCCGATGGCAAGAAAACCTGCCTGGCCTAAAGAAAGCTGACCCGTGATTCCTACGATCATATTTACAGAAACAGCCATAATTGCATTTATCCCGCCAATGGCAATGATTCTGGCAGTGTAAAGATCCATTATTCCAGCCCTTGTTAAACCAAATGGAATAATTACTGCAAGAATTCCCGTCAGGGTTAAAATACAAGCGCTTCTCCACGGAAATGCTTTCATACTTTTACCCTTGAAGTACGTCCAAAAATTCCTTCTGGTTTAATTAACAATACAATAATGAGAATCGAAAAAGAAATTGCATCGCTGTACTGGCTTGAAATAAAACCTTTGGTAAATGTTTCGGCAATTCCCAGAATAATTCCGCCAAACATGGCGCCCGGAACAGAACCGATACCGCCAAGAACAGCGGCCACAAAGGCTTTAAGGCCGGGCATCATTCCCATCAGAGGACTAACCTGAGGATAAGCCGTAGCATAGAGAACTCCTCCGGCTGCAGCGAGAATCGAACCAAGGGCAAAAGTAAAAGTGATTGTTTTATTTACGGAAATCCCCATCAGGCTTGCGGCATCCTTGTCAAAGGATACTGCCTGCATTGCTTTGCCCCGTTTTGTATAGTTTATAAAAATTGTCAGCGCCAGCATTAAAAGCGCAGAAAAACCAATTACAATAATCTGAATTGAAGAAATGGAAAGCCCGAAAAAATCCATTATTCTTAATTCAGGCCTTGGAAACTGACGCGGATTGGGGCCGATGAAAGGCAGAACTCTGGCTCCGTTTTCAAGAATCAAGCTGACCGCTATCGCGGTGATGAGGGAATTAAGACGCGGAGCAGCCCGAAGAGGCCGGTAGGCAAACCGTTCAATTGTAATGCCGAAACCAGCGCAGACTATCATGGAAACAAAAAAAGCAGCCAACATTCCGGCAGGGCCTGCTCCCATTGCGCTTAACACAAAGAATGACGCATAAGCCCCAACCATGAGTATGTCTCCGTGAGCAAAATTGATAAGCTTTACTATGCCGTAAACCATGGTATAACCCAGGGCAATCAGGGCATAGATAGAGCCGAGAGAAAGACCATTTATAAATTGCTGAAATACTATCATGATACACCGAATAAACCGGCCTCCCATTGAGGGAGACCGGAAAACATATTAGAGTTTTTCAGAAACTTAAGTTTCCGAACAAATCCATTACGGATTTACAGTTGTCAAATAAGAATTGGCAAGTCTGCCGCCCTGATTGACGATTTCCAGAATTGCCGCACCCTTGATAGGATCACGGTTAGCATCAAAACGGATATTACCAGTTACATAAGAACCATTTATCCTGGCCATGGCATTTTTTACATCCTCGGTCTCGAAGCTTCCGGCCGCCCTGATCCCGTCAGCAACCAGCATCATGGCATCATAACCAAGAGCGGCGAACTGTGAAGCCGTCCTGTCAAATCTCGCCTGAAAAGCACGCACAAATGTCAAACCTCTTGGGTCTGTGGTATCCGCCGCAAAACCTGCTGACCAGTAACCGTTCAGCACTTCATTTCCGGCATTGTCAATCAGGCCGTCCCAGCCGTCTCCGCCTACCAGAGCAATATTAAGACCCTGATCCCTAAGCTGTTTTGCCTGAAGACTGACATCCTGATAATAATTGGGCAAGTATACTACATCAGGATTTGCTGCCCTGATCCGTGTGATCTGGGCGTTAAAGTCAACTTCACCTGTCATGTAAGCTTCGTCTGCCACAACCTGGCCGCCTAATCTGCGGAATTCCTTTTTAAATTCATCAGCGAGGTCTGTATTGTAGTCAGCGCCGGCATCGTAGAGAACAGCAGCCCTGCGGGCATTCAGGTTGTTATAAGCAAATCCGGCTCCCACAATACCCTGGAAAGGATCGATAAAACAAGTGCG
>JAIRUY010000076.1 GCA_031254175.1 Treponema sp. | reverse complement strand
GTCAGAAACAGTTATGATGAAGTGTTTACGCCGTTTGATCCTACTCTTAGAGCGCAGAATAAATTATGGACGCCAAAAAATTCAATTTGGACATCCTTGTCACTGGATAGTCGTGATATTTATTATGATCCTTCAAGCGGATATTATTTTAATGAACGTTTGGGATTTTACGGTATTTTGAATAATGAACAGGAACATTATATCCGCAGCGATTCAAAAGCCCAATATTTTCATACATTATTTAATATTCCTGTTACTGAGCGCTGGAGTTTTAAGGGTGTTTTGGCTTTAAACGCAGGTCTTTCGGTTATTTTTAGACAGCCCGGGGGACGCAGTCTTGGTTCCAATCACAAGTTACCTGCTATTGAAGAGGCAAATAAGCTTGCAGTAGACGGTATGTTTGTCGGAAGAGGATGGAGTGAAGCCTACCGTGACAAGGGGCTTTTGCTTCTGGATACATGGGTAGAACTTCGTATTCCTTTGGTAAGAGGTATTTTGGCATGGGATTTCTTCTTTGATGCGGCAGGAGTTGAAAGCATGGAAGGATATTATTTTGGTAATAATATTGATAGAAAACCGAACTTCACCCTTGATAATATGAGGTTTAGTTTCGGCGGAGGCCTAAGGCTTGCAATGCCGCAGTTTCCGATCCGTGTAAGCCTGGCAAAACGTTTCAGGTTTGATGACGGAGATTTTAAATGGCAGCCCGGCGCAATTTTCAATAGTGATAAAAGGCCTAATTCAGGTTTGGACCTTGTTATTTCGTTTATTTTATCATATTAGGGGTATTATCATGTTTAAAAAAGTTTTACTGTTTTTATTATTAAACATTTCCTGTGTATTATATGCCCAGCACCTTACGCGGTTTGCCGTTGTAGATTTGCCGAAGGTCTACACGGAATTTTTTCGTGATTCACGGGCAGTAAGGGAATTTGAAGAACGCAGTACCAGAGTCCAAAATGAAATCGACAGGCGCAACAGGGAAATTCTTGAATTAAGGGCAAGACATTCAGAGGCGGTATTGCAGAACAACCAATCCGAAACAAACAGGCTTGAAACACAGATTAACAGGCAAACAGAAGCTTTAAGGGATTATTATCAAACCCAGACAGCCATCCTTGAAGATCAAAGATCCCGCCTGATGCAGTCAGGGGCATTTCTGAATCAGGTATATGATGAAATACGTTTTATCGCAGAAAGCGAAGGCTTCAGCATGGTATTAAACCTGAACGACAATAAAGGAATAATCTGGTATAGCGCAACGGTAGATATAACAGACAGATTAATTCAAAACTTAAGAACCAGATCAGGAAGAAATTAAACAGGAAATGAATGCGTCCCGTTCAAGCCCAATGCTCGATCAGTACAGACGCATTAAAAAAGAACATGAAGGCAATATTCTCTTCTTCCGCCTTGGTGATTTTTACGAAATGTTCGCCGAAGATGCGGTTGAAGTTTCCGCACTTTTAAATCTTACGCTTACAAGCCGCTCAGGGCTTCCGATGTGCGGTGTTCCGTATCATGCAGCAAAGTCATATATAGCGCGTCTTTTAAAACTGGGGAAAAAAATTGCCGTTTGTGAGCAGCTTACATCTTCCGGAAAACAAAAGGTAATGGAGCGTGATGTAGTTGAGGTAATAACTCCCGGCACAACAGTTGATGATGATTTTCTTGACAAGGGAAGTTCCAATTATCTTTGCTGCCTTGCCTCGGCGCCGGCTTCTCTTTCTTTTTCTTTTATTGATTTATCAACAGGAGAGTTTTTTGCGACAAATTTTCCAAAAGAAGAACGAGGCACAGAAAACAGACCGGCGGAGTTGTTACGCCAGGAACTTGAACGCCTTCAAATCAAAGAAATGCTTATACAGGAATCACTTTTGGAAGAAGAAAAACAGGTAGCCGCTGCGGTTTATGACAGAAGCGGCCTTGTTTTAAACAGATGGGCGGACTGGTTTTTTGATCCTGTTCAGGCAAAAGAAAGGCTGGAAAAACAATTCGGTCTTGCCAATCTAAAAAGTTTCGGCCTTGATGAGGGCAGCGCGGAAATTATTTCCGCCGGAACTCTGCTTGACTATCTTGATACAACAGCAAAGAGTATGCTTCCTCATATCAAATTCATTAAAGTCTACCGGGACAGTGATTATTTGGGGATTGATGAATCAAGCCAGCGTAATCTTGAACTATTGGCAAATTTAAGGGACGGGGATGTCCGTTTTTCACTTCTGGAAGTAATGGATGAAACACGCTGCTCCATGGGACGCAGGCTTTTAAAAAGGCGGCTTCTTCATCCGTTAAGAAATCTGCGAATGATAAATAATCGTCTTGATTTAGCGGAAGGTCTGTACCGCGATCAGGGGCAATTGAGCAAATTGCGCGATCTTCTTGTAAAAACTCCCGATTTAGAAAGGCTGTGCTCAAGGCTTGCAATGGATAAAGCCCATGGCAGGGATATGCTCGCGATTAAAAATTCGCTTGTATGTTTTCACGCTGTTACAGAACTTGTATCAGGTGACATTCATTTTGAAAATGATGATGTACCGCAGAAAGATTTTAATCAGCTTTTCCAAATACAGGACTTGCTTGAAAAAGCAATTTGCGATGAGCCTTCTGTATTAATAAGCGAAGGCAACTTGATCAGAGACGGCTACAGCGGGGAGCTTGACGCTCTGCGCTCTTTGCGTGACAAAGGCAGGCAATTTCTTGAAGATTACCTTGAAAAAGAACGTGAAGCAACCGGGATAGCAAGCCTTAAGATCCGTTATAACCGGTTAATTGGTTATTTTTTTGAAGTTACAAAGGCGCAAGTTTCAAAAGTGCCTGAGCATTTTATCCGGCGGCAGGGAATTGTCGGCGGAGAGCGGTATACAACAGACAGGCTTGCAGCTCTTGAGTCGGAAATAAACGGCGCTTATGACAGGGTAGTGGAGCTTGAAAAAAAACTCTTTCTGGAGATTCGCTGTCAAACGAAAAAAGTTCTTGACAGCCTCACATTCGCCGCCCGGCGGCTTGCGGAGCTTGATGTTGCCCAGTCAATGGCGAAAGCAGCTTCCTTAAGGGGATGGACACGCCCTGAATTAAATGAAAGCGGCATTCTGGAAATATACGAAGGCCGTCATCCTGTTGTGGAAGCGCATCTGGGACGGGGAGAGTTTATTCCCAACGATATTATTTTAAGCTCAGGCGGCGAAGATGGAATTTCATTTGCGATGATAACAGGTCCCAATATGGCCGGTAAATCTACGTATCTCCGTTCCGCCGCGCTTATAACCATAATGGCTCAGGCAGGAAGTTTTGTTCCCGCAAGGGAAGCTCTCATCGGCCTCTGTGATCGTATCTATTGCAGGGTGGGGGCAAGTGATAATCTTGCCCGCGGAGAGTCTACCTTTCTT
>JAIRUY010000110.1 GCA_031254175.1 Treponema sp. | reverse complement strand
TTCAAGCTGGCTTGTAACCGCGGTTTTTATTCCTGAATATGATACATCATAACGATGATCGGCTTTATGCAGGGACGGCAGAGGAAAACGGAAAGCTTCTGAGTCTCCGTCGGCTGCCATTTTGTCAATTACGGCTCCGCCCGGATAGCCAAAATTGTAAAACTTGGCAACCTTGTCAAACGCTTCGCCAATGGCATCGTCAATCGTGGTTCCCATCACCGTAATATTGTCAAAGTCATCCGCCCTGCAGATGATTGTATGTCCGCCTGAAACCAATAACCCCAAAAACGGATATGCCGGTTTGCCGCCCGGCAAAAGACGCGGGGCATAAAGATGCGCCAGCATATGACAAACAGCAATAAACGGAATATCACGCGCCCAGGCAAATGCCTTTGCAAAAGAAAGCCCGACCAAAAGTGAGCCAAAAAGACCGGGGCGGCTGGTAACAGCAACGGCGTCAATATCTTCTACAGTCAATCCGGCTTTTTCAATCGCTTCTTTTGTTACCTGATATATCCACTCCGTATGTTTGCGGCTGGCAATTTCCGGTACTACTCCGTTCCATGGAGCATGAAATGGAATTTGAGAAGCTATTACATTGGAAAGAATTTTTTCTCCGTCTTCTACGACAGATGCTGAACATTCATCGCAGGAGGTTTCAATACCTAAAACTTTCATATCCTTATTTGATTCCAATTATATCTGATGCCGTTTTTATTGTATAACCCTGTTTGGTTAAAACCGGAAATTGTTCCGCAAGAAGAGGAGCAAGTTCCGGCGACCATGTATGCCCAATCATCACTGCAATACTGTTTCTTTCCGTCCTCGCAAGACCGCCTGTGATAGATCTGCTCATTGAAGCTTTGTCCTGCTCATTGTCAATAAAAACATCTCTTTCGGCAATTTTTAATCCAAGCCGGCGCGCCGTGACAGGAACAACAGTTTGCGCAGTTGTTCTTGAATCTAAAAAAAACAAACCGTTTTCGGCGCAAAAATTAAGAATGATTTCCATCATTGCCCTGTCTTCGGTAATTTTTGAGCCCTGATGATTATTGATACCTGCGACAGGCCCAACTTCCGCGACATTACGTTTTAACACCGCTGTCACTTCATCCGCGCTCATGTTCGAATAAATCGCGCCCGGCCCCGGATTTTGCCCTCCGAGAGCTTCCATCGGCTGATGTAAGATAACTTCTTTTCCGGCGTCTCTAATCCGTTTCGCCGCTTCCGCTGAATAAGGAAGACCCGGTAAAACCGCGATTGTCAGCGGAAAAGGAATACGCAAAAATGGTTCGAGTTCCCTCAGATTGTTACCTGCGTCATCAATAACAAAAACGAGCGTACCTTTATCAAGGTTCTCCGGCGGTTTTTGCTCAGGCTGAGTTTCTGTTGTTGTCCGGCCGGCATTGGTTTGATCCTGCCGCGGCGGCTGAGAAACAGCAGGTTTTGTTGTTTCAGCAGCAGGAAAGGAACCTTCGGTTCCGGAGCCAAAGGGGGGGGATATATTCTGTTCTTCATCAGGTGAATGCGGCGTTTCAACGAAGGAACCGTCAGTTTTTTTTGTATCAGAATGAAACAATATAATCAAAAAAGAAATACAGAGAGATAAAATAACCAATACTCCGACCAGTATGAACGATTTTAGAAGATCGTTACCGGGCTTTTTTTTCTTTTTTATCGTTCTTAATCGTTTTTTTGAAGGCTTCGCCGTCTTTTTCATGTAGTTACATAATTATCGGCAATTTTCAGGAACAGCCTTGTTTAAAAATACCAATAGATAAATAATGTATATGATTATGGAAATAAAAGAAAAATTCATCGCCGCAGTGGAAAAGTTTATCGCTCATCTCTCCATACACCCTGCTGATGATGTAATTGCCCGTCTTGAGGAAATGCGAAAACACGAAGATTCATACCTTCAAAAAACAATCTACGACAGCTATTTTGAAAATTTAAAAATGGCTTCTGAGCTTGGCCGTCCATGCTGTCAGGACACGGGAATGATTCAGTTTTTCGTCAAGGCAGGAACCGGGTTTCCTCATCTTGATATAACTAAAGAAGTTTTAACCGAGGCTGTACGCCGCGCTACGGCAAATGTTCCGCTGCGTCCCAATGCGGTTAATTTTTTTGAAGAAACAAATACAGGCAATAACCTCGGCGAACGCTCTCCGTGGATCGACTGGGAAATTATTTCCGGTTCGCCGGAAATGGAAATTACTCTGTATCTTTCCGGCGCGGGGTGCAGCCTTCCGGCACAGGCGAAAGTTTTTAAACCTTCTGACGGTTATGAAGCTATTTCCCCTTTTGTGTTTGACGCTGTATGCGGTTCCGGAATAAATGCCTGCCCTCCCCTGCTTGTCGGAATCGGTCTTGGACACAATATGGAAAACGCCGCCGTTCTTTCAAAAAAAGCACTGCTGCGTCCTTTAGGAACGCATCACCATCATCCAAAAGGAGCCGAACTTGAAAAGCGCATAACGGACGACCTTAATAATCTTGGCATGGGCGCTCAGGGGCTGCGGGGCAAAAGATGCGTAATGGGAGTGCACATCGAATCATCAGCGCGCCATACCGCAACAATTGCCTGCGCAGTAAATTTTTCGTGTTATATGCTGCGCCGCGGCGTTATCCGCTTTAAAAAAGACCTGTCTTATGAATAAAATATTGACTCTTCCGTTACGCGATGAAGACATTTCAGGTTTAAGAATCGGAGACGTTTTCTGGCTTTCCGGAATACTTGTAACGGGAAGAGATGAAGTTTACCACAGGATTGTTGAACAGGGAATCGCAGCGCCTATAAATTTAATAGGAATGGCAAATTACCACGCGGGGCCGATTGTCAAAGAATTGCCGCAGGAGACGCCGCCGCTGTTTACTGCGCAGGCTGCAGCCGGAAAATACGAAATTGTTTCAATCGGGCCGACTTCTTCCATCCGTTTGGAAAAATGGGCGGCCGGCTTTATTGAAAAAACAGGAATAAAAGTGATGATCGGAAAGGGCGGTATGGGAGAGAAAACTCAAAGTTCCTGCCGCAGGCACAAAGCGATTCACTGCGTTTATCCCGGAGGCTGCGCGGTTCTCGGCGCAAGTCAGATTGACAGTATAGAAAATGTTTTTTGGCCGGAACTTGGAATGGCGGAATGTATCTGGGTGATGAAAACCCGTCTGTTTGGCCCGCTGATTGTAAGCATTGATACAAAAGGAAACAATCTGTTCGCGGAAAATGCGGCGTATTATGAGGCACGAAAAAAAGACGCCATGGCTGGCGTTCTTTAATAGGGGACCTCAAAAAACTATTGTTTTTTTTTTCAAAACAAATAATAATAAACTATTCTGGAGGAAAACAATATGCCACAAAGAAACATTATTATCATCGGCGCAGCAGGAAGGGATTTCCATAATTTTAACACTTATTACAGGGACAATCCAAATTATAAAGTAGCGGCTTTTACCGCAGCGCAGATTCCTGATATAGCAGACCGTAAGTATCCGGCTTCTCTCGCAGGCAAATTATACCCAGAAGGCATTCCAATCCATGCACAGGATGATCTTGAAAAACTCATTAAAGACCTTGATGTAGACGAGTGTGTTTTTGCGTACAGCGACATCACATACAATGCGGTGATGGGCATAGGCGCAAAGGTAAATGCCGCAGGAGCCGATTTTACATTGTTGGGCTATAAAAACACCATGCTGAAAAGCACAAAACCTGTAGTCGCAGTGGGAGCGATACGAACAGGATGCGGCAAAAGCCAGACATCGCGCCGTGTCGCGGAAGCGTTAATGGCGCGCGGTTTAAAAGTAATTGCGATACGCCACCCGATGCCGTACGGCGATCTTGCGGCTCAAAAAGTGCAGCGTTTCGCAGAAATCGGGGATCTAAAAAAACATAATTGCACTATCGAAGAAATGGAAGAATATGAGCCGCACATAACACGCGGAAATGTCATCTATGCGGGTGTGGATTACGAAGCAATTCT
>JAIRUY010000109.1 GCA_031254175.1 Treponema sp. | reverse complement strand
ACTGCCTGACCGGATGCGCCTTTTACCATATTATCAATGGCGCTCGTAACAATCAAGGTTCCGCCGTTTAAATCCAGATGTACGGAAATATCGCAGAAGTTGGACTGGCGCACGCGGTTTGTCGCGGCGGTAAGGCCCTGCGGTAAAACACGCACAAACGGCTCTTCTTTATAAAAATCCGAATAAAGCTGCCGTATTTCAGCGGCTTTGTCTTCGTTTTCTTTTGCCGGCGGCATTGACGCGTTTTCCGGCGTTATGCGCCACTTTTCACAAAGGGGAATGTAAATGGTGCTGAGTATGCCCCTGTTCATCGGCGCAAGATGAGGGGTAAAGATTATTTCCGGTGCGGGATTTCCCCCGATCGCCGCCATTGCCGCCATGTTACGCCTGATTTCCGGAGTATGTCTGTGGGAGGCAACTTTGTAAGGCGCAACAGAATCGGCGCATTCCGGGTAATGAAAAGACCTTGACGGCTCCCTGCCGCCGCCTGTAATGCCGGAAACAGAATTAACAATGACCGGTGTTTCGTGACAAACAAGTCCTTTCGCCAATGCCGGAAAAGCGCCAAGAGACGCGCTTGTTGGATAACAGCCGGGGTTTGCGATAACAAGCGGCTCTTTCGCGGAAAGCTCTTTCATTTTTTGCCTGTTAAGTTCCGGAAGACCGTAGATTGATTTTTTATGCAAATCCGGAAATTGATATGGTTTGCCGTACCATGCGCTGTATGTTTTTTCGTCATCATCAAAACGAAAATCCGCGGAAAGGTCGATGTAGTGTTTTTTCAGATCAATACAGGCGGCGGCAAAAGATTCGCCTACCGCATGAGGAAGGGAAGCGAAAACCACATCACTGGAGGCTATTACCTCTTCCGCTTTAAGAAGCCGATTTGATATTCTGTTCAAAAGGTGAGGATAAACGTCTTCAATATTCTCACCTTCAAAACTTACAGAGGAAAGCAAAAGTTTTTTAATTTCCGGGTGTCCGGAAAGAAGCCTTACCAGTTCCGCTCCGGCATAACCGGTAGCGCCTATTATTCCGGCTGTCATTTGTTCAGTATGCACTTTTCTCAGTGGTGTGTCCAGAATACGGATTATCCCCGGTAACACTTTACCATGACTGTTGTTTATTGATATAATAAGCCATGTTCAAATTTGCAAAAAAACAATATTTATTGCCCGCGCTGATAATTTTTTTATTGTGCGCCTGTAAAACAGCGCCGGTGACAATAAGCGAAGATTTGTCTCCGTCAGAGCTGATACAGCGCGCTCAGGAAGCCTCGGAAAGAAGGCGTTACAATACAGCTATGCAATACTACGAAGCTCTTTATGAGCGGAACAGTAATAATATTGATCTTGTTATTACCGCCGAATATGAAATCGCCTTTATACACTATAAACAGAAAGATTACATTAAAGCCCGCGAAGGATTAAACGCACTTCTGGAACACTACAATACTCCGGATGAAGAACTGCTCCCTCAGCATTTCAAAAGGCTTGCTAATATCGTTCTTGAAAGTATTGATGAAAAAGAAAGCAACAGGCCTCTTGCAAAGCGAGAGCGTTCCTGACCAATTGATCATCATTTAAATATTATCAATAATAGGGTTGTTACTCTGGTATAAACAATGGAAGAACTGCAATCTACAGAAATACTTGATCGCGAGATTCTGGAAGACGCAAGAAAAAAAGCCCTGTGCATCCTGAAAAACGCTGATGATACAATACTCAGCCAAAATGCGGAATGGGAAAAGAAAACTTTAATAAGCATTGAAGAATTACAAAAAAGACACAATGAACAGCTTGAATACGCCGCTATTAAGATAATGGCGCGGCTTCCCATTGATAAACGCCGCGCAAAAGTTGAAAAAATAGACAGTTTGCTTCGAACCGCCGTAGCATCATGGTATAAACTTTTGAGTCGTGAAACGATTCTGGATTTGCTTACAGAAGAACTTTCAAAGCGGCTTGCCGTTTGCCGGGAATTTGCCGTATCTGTTCAAAAACACGCAGTTTACTCAGGGCTTGACCGCCATGAAGCGGAAATGGTGTTTAAAAGACTGAATATTGATTGTTCTGTCGAAGAATCTTCGGGTTCCAGCCATTATCCATCAATAATACTTGAAACAGAAAGTGTACGCATAACAGCTTCCATTAAAAAAATGACAGATCATTACATTCATGTAAAACGTACTGAATTGGTTGAAACTCTTGTCGGACGCAGTTTTGCAGGTGAAACGATTGAAACTAAAGGAGGGCTGCCGTGAAAAAGGGAGCTTTATCCGAGCACTCACGCAAGTTTGGGCTTAAATCAGTTTCACAAACAGGGCGGGTCAAACAAATTTCAGGTCCGATAATCAAAGCCGGAGGTTTGGGCGCCGCAGGACTTTTTGACCTTGTAGAAGTCGGAGAAAAAAAAATTATCGGCGAGATTGTCCGTCTTGAAGGCGATGAAGCGATAATTCAGGTTTATGAAGACAACTCAGGCCTTAAGACCGGAAGCCCCGCTGTTTCTACAGGCCGTCCGCTCTCCGTTCTTTTAGGTCCGGGGCTGATTGGCACAATTTATGACGGAATACAACGGCCGCTTGAAAAACTATATGAACAGGACGGCGATTTTATGGTGCCCGGCGGCAGGGGAAATCCGCTTGATGTCAATAAAAAGTGGCGTTTTGTTCCCGATCCTGCGTTAGCTGCTAAACTTGCGGCGGGAGAAAAAATCACCGCCTCCGCCGGAATGATACTTGGTTCAATAAAAGAAACCGAAAGTATCTCCTGTAAAATCATGGTTCCGCCCAACTTAAAAGACGGCGAAATTACTCATTTAAGCGCCGAGGGAGATTACACAATCTTTGAAACAGCGGCAAAAACAAGTCTGGGCGAAGATATTCCTTTTGCCGAATGGTGGCCGGTGCGCCTGAGCCGCCCGATTTCCGAACGTCTGTCGCCGGACGAGCCGCTTATTACAGGGCAGCGCGTAATTGATATTTTTTTCCCGTTGTCAAAGGGAGGAACAGCGGCAATCCCCGGCGGTTTCGGTACGGGAAAAACCATGACACAGCACGCGGTCGCAAAGTGGTGTGATGCGGATGTTATTATCTACATCGGCTGCGGAGAACGCGGCAATGAAATGACGGATGTACTTACCGAATTTCCGCAGCTTCAGGATCCCCGTACCGGGCGCAGCCTTATGGAAAGAACTCTGCTTATAGCCAACACGTCAAATATGCCTGTAGCGGCGCGTGAGGTGTCAATTTACACCGGGATTACCATTGCGGAATTTTACCGTGATATGGGTTATCATGTCGCGATCATGGCCGACTCCACAAGCCGCTGGGCAGAGGCGTTACGCGAATTATCGGGACGCATGGAAGAAATGCCTGCTGAAGAAGGTTTTCCGGCCTATCTTCCCACGCGTCTTGCCGAATTTTATGAAAGAGCAGGCAGGGCGCGGACTCTCTGCGGAAAAGAAGGCTCTGTCTCCATAATCGGGGCTGTTTCGCCTCCCGGCGGTGATTTTTCAGAGCCTGTTACCCAGCACACAAAGCGTTTTATTCGCTGTTTTTGGGCTTTGGACAGAGACCTTGCGAACGCCAGACATTATCCGGCAATCAGCTGGATTGACAGTTATTCGGAATACGCTGAAGAAGTGCAGAATTGGTGGGAACATGTAAACCCCGCATGGACGCAGGTCCGCAGAAAATGCATGGAACTGCTCAAAGTGGAGCAGAGGTTATCTGAAATTGTAAGGCTTATCGGTCAGGATGCCCTGCCGGATGAACAGAAGCTAATCCTTCTTACATCGCAAATAATCAAGGACGGTTTTCTTCAGCAGAATTCTTTTGACGAAGTTGATATGTACTGTGTTCCCAAAAAACAGGTGCGGCTGCTGGAAGTTATAATGGAATTTCATGAGCGCTCTCTTGTCTGCATTGAACTTGGCGCGCCGATGACAAAAATATCCGGAACAGGTTTAAAGGAAGAATTGTCACGCATTAAAAGCACGATAGAAAACGATTCTCTTGGCAAATTTGGATTGCTTGAAGAAAAAATGCGCCGTATTCTGGAAGAACTTGAAAAGACTTACAGGAGGAAAACCCTGTGAGAGGCATAGAGTACAAGGGACTCCAGCGTATAGAGGGACCTGTTATTATCACAAAACATTGCCGCAATGTAGGCTATAACGAATTAACCGCTGTCAATGATCGCAACGGCGTAAGGAGACTTGGCCGTGTAGTTGATTTAAGCGAAGAATTTGCCGCTATTCAGATTTTCGGAAATACAACAGGGCTTTCTTCCGATGATACAAGCGTTGAGTATCTGGAAAAGCCGATGGAACTTCGTGTCGGTACGGGTCTTCTTGGCCGTGTTTTTAACGGACTTGGAGAACCAATCGACGGGTTCGGCAATATTTTCTCTTCAAAATATCTTGATATCAACGGTCTTCCCATCAATCCGTACGCGAGAATATACCCAAGAGATTTTATTCAGACAGGCATTTCTTCAATTGATGGCATGAATACTTTAATTCGCGGGCAGAAGCTTCCTATATTTTCAGGTAACGGTCTTCCGCACAACCGTCTTGCGGCTCAAATTGTCCGTCAGGCGAAAATTCTTTCTTTTGACGGCAGGGACGCAGAACCTTTTGTAATTGTTTTCTGCGCGATGGGCATAAAAAATGATATAGCCTGTTTCTTTATTGATGATTTTGAACAATCAGGCGTTCTTGCCAATGTTGTTGTCTATCTTTCGCTTGCCGACTCTCCGTCTCTTGAAAGGCTTGTGGCTCCCAGATGCGCCCTTACCGCGGCTGAATATCTTGCTTATGAAAAAAATATGCACGTCCTTGTTGTAATGACCGACATGACAAATTACTGCGAAGCAATGAGGGAAGTTTCCTCTATACGGGGAGAAGTCCCGAGCCGCAAAGGTTATCCCGGCTACCTTTACTCAGACCTTGCGTCCCTTTACGAAAGGGCCGGAAAAATCAAGGGCTCTTCCGGCTCTATTACCCAGATTCCCATTCTTTCCATGCCTAACGATGATATAAGCCATCCGATCCCGGACTTGTCAGGTTATATAACGGAAGGGCAGATTGTTCTTGACAGAGAACTTTTTCAGCGCGGCATCTATCCGCCGGTAGCGGGACTGCCCAGTCTTTCGCGTTTGATGAAGGACGGAATAGGGCCGGGCATGACAAGGGAAGATCACAAAGATGTATCAAGCCAGCTCTTTGCCGCTTATGCGAGAGTAAAGCAGATTCGCAATCTGGCGTCGATTATCGGCGAAGAAGAGCTTTCCGTTACGGATAAACAGTATTTAAAATTCGCCGAAATATTTGAAAAGGTTTTTCTGACACAGGACGAACATGAAAACCGCGACATTGGCCGCACGCTTGATCTGGGCTGGAAAGTTCTGGCAGAACTCCCCAGAGAAGAGCTGCTGCGTGTCAGAGAAGATTTTTTGGAAAAATATCTGCCTTAGAAGTATACAAGGGCAGTAGGCCGAAAAAGCCCGGAGAATAGGCAATTTTTCGTTTTTGTGGTATGCTGAATCACAAGGATTTGCCAAAGCAGGATGAGCGGTACCGGGGAGTAAATATGAACGAATATACGATTTTATTGACATGGGACGATGAAGCCCAGATTTGGTATTGCACTAGCGGTGATATACCGGGGCTTATTCTGGAGTCAGATTCTCTTGATGTTTTAGTAGAGCGTACCCGCCACGCAGCTCCTGAGCTGCTTGAGCTTATGGGGCATAACCCTGTCAATGCCTCTCTTTTGTTCAAAGCGGAGCGCCATGCGGCGGTATTTGCTTAATGGCAGAATACGAAAA
>JAIRUY010000252.1 GCA_031254175.1 Treponema sp. | reverse complement strand
TCATTGTCCTCGTTGCTATAATGGCGGCGAAGGTAACTGTTTTCACTGCTCAAGCGGGAAAGCTCATTGGCAACCCCCGGTTGAATGGTCTTGTCCGCTCTTACCCAACCTGGCTGCATATTAACATGAAATTGTTTTACAAGAAGGTTTTGCGCTTTTTGGCAAAGATCCGGAGTATTTTGCCATGTCTCGAAAGGGCCGTCATGCAGCTTTGCTTTAAAATTGTTCAGTTTACGTATATATTCTATATCGGTTTCTTTTTTTACGGGTTTCCAGCGTGCTTTTTCATCAATTATAAGAGAAAGAATTGGTATACCTTTTTTTACCGCAATTGAACATTCGGCAATCAAAGGTAAAATTTCATCATTTTCATCGTTTTTTCCGCCAGCTTTATATTTATGCGCCACCAGGGCAACAAAGTAATCACATTCCTCTATGGTTTTCTGAAGAAGCTGCGCCGCATTTCTGGCAGTACTGTCAATATAGTCTGCCATAACCGGAATATGTCCAAGCTCCATCACTATCCGGAAAAGCTCTTTGCGTTCGTTTTTTAAATCGTCAAGTGATGAACCTATAAAGACATGGTACTTCATGATTGCATTATAGAGGAATTTATGCCGGAGAGCAAGTTTGAAGCCACAGAGGCTCTACATTTACTGATATTCTACAAAATAAATGAAAGTCGCCGCAGGGGGGAGGGCAGGGACTGCGTCCGCCTTGTAGAATCCGGCTACGGAGTCTTCGTCTCCTCCGCCGGAGAACTCCAAATGCTACCGCAGTCCCTGCCCTCCCCCCTGCGGCGGCCTTTTCGGTAAAGCCTTATAGGCAAAAGCAGAGACCCTGATACAGGGAAAATAGGGATGACAGTCACCTATGCTTACACTAGTGCATTGTAACATCTAAAACATAACTTTTAGAATATCTCTCACAAAGAAGATATAAAGGTTAAGACGAATTTTAAAAATTCTGTATCTTTCTCCTTGTCTTGGTGTCCTCTGTGAGAGGTTTATTCATAAAATTGATTTCCGTGGTTTGAAGCAAAGAGCAACAGTATTTACATTATTCAATAATTAATTTTCCTCTTTGGGTAATTCGATATTTTTGCAGCCTGCTGTTCGGTTTATCGGGTATGGTCATCTTGATTAAACCGGCGGTTAACAGCGGTTCGATGTTTCTCTTGAACGAACGAGAATCACCGCTCATGCTGATTGCGGTGAAAATTTCTTTCCTTGTTAAAATTTCATTTTTAAGTACTTTTAATACGGAAGTCTGTGTTTTTGTGAGTTCAACTTGGTGCTTATCTTGGTGTTTAACTTGGTGCTTTTCTTGTTCTGCGATAATCTCATACAATGCAGACAGAGTAAACTCTATGAAAACGCCCGAATCGTTTGCATTTCGCGCCGCCTCAATCGCCGCATAGTATTGTGGTCTGTTTTTTCCAAATGTAAAACTGCTGCTGTTGATCCCAATGCAGCCTGCTCTTTTCACTTATCCCCATAGGATATAGAATCAAATATGTCGCTAAACTGGAAGGAAATCAACCTGATACTCGAAGAGCTTGATCTGCCTGGCACGCAGATTCAAGGCGCCGTGCAAAGTACCTTTGACATAATCGGCCTGCGGGTACACAAGAAGGGTTCACCTTCAATAGAAGGTACATCAGCAAAATCAGGCGTCACAAGGCAATTGCTCATTGCCCTAACTCCGGGTGCCTGCCGTTTACATGAAACTTTCAGACCCTTTCCTAAAAGCGACAGGCCCCTGCGATTCGCTCAGTTCCTGAATTCTAGAATTGTCAACGGCTGGATAGAAGAAGCGGAGCAGCTTGATGATAACCGCATAATCAGGCTGCGGGTAAGGCGGGGGGAATATAGGTATCTTATGTATATCCGCCTCTGGTCAAATGCAGCGAATTTTATCGTCACCGATGAAAACGGAACAGTACTGGACGCGATGCGCCGCTTGCCAAAAAAAGGAGAAATTTCCGGCGGGCATTATTCTCCGGAAGAAAATAAAGCCGGTGCAGGCAGCGGCCGGGAATATAGGGTACGGGAACTGGCGGGAGAGAATTCATTTAACGCCAGGATAGATGCATTTTATACGGAGCATGGCGGCGCTCTTTCCCTGGAGGCGCTGAGGGAACAGGCACGGCGAAACTGCGAGGGCAGTATGGGGCGTTTGCAGGCAGCGCTGGAAAGGCTGCGGGCAAAAGAATCGGAGTTTGCTTCAGCGGACCGGCTTAGGGAATACGGGGACATAATCCTGGCAAATATCAGGGCCATTAAGCAGGGCGATGTTTGGCTTGAGGCTGAAAATTTTTACACCGGTAATGAAGTTGGCGAAAACAAGGCAGACGCATCTCCCGGAGAAAGTAGACATATCCAAATAAAACTGGATCCACATAAAAGCCCGGCGGCGCAGGCAGAAATATATTACGAACAGTACACAAAGGCAAAAAAAGGCCTTAGCGATATCAGAACTGAAATTGATGCGGCTGAGCGGGAACTTGATGAAACAGAAAAAAAACTGGCAATGCTCCT
>JAIRUY010000204.1 GCA_031254175.1 Treponema sp. | reverse complement strand
CAACGGAAAAATCTATCCATTGGCAGGCAGAATTTGCATGGATCTCTGCTGCGTAGAGCTTGGCACAAACAGCGATGTCAAACGATGGGATCAGGCGGTAATCTTCGGGGGCGGCGCGCCGGATGCCGCAGAACTTGCCCGGCGAATTGGCACAATTCCTTACGAGATTACCTGTAATATCAATAAAAGGGTGCCAAGGGTATATGAATGACAGAGGTGATTGTTTACAACCTGATTGCTTGCAATCAGGTTGCCTTCAATCCTGAAAAGCTATATTATGTTTTCATGGAGGCAGACAAGTGAATCCCAAATTATTTGAATATGATGAAGACGAAGGCGCAGATTCAGGCAAAGAAGAAAAAAAACCTGCCGGAGATCTCCTTGCTGTAAAAATGCTCAAAACCAGAACAATCCTGTTGTCAGGTGAAATCAATAAAGACATGGCAGAGAAAACCATACGCCAGCTTCTGTTGATGGAAGCGGCCGGCGATGACCCTATCCGCGTTTTTATCGATTCTCCCGGCGGCGATGCCGATGCAGGTTACGCGATCTTTGACATGATTCGTTTTGTAAAACCTGAAATCTGGACAATAGGCATGGGTCTTGTCGCAAGCGCCGCCGCGATCATACAGCTAGCTGCTCCCAAAGAGCGGCGGGCAGGGCTGCCCAACAGCCATTACCTCATTCACCAGCCTCTTTCCGGCATACGCGGCGTTGCTACAGATATTGAGATACACGCCAAAGAACTTGAAAAACTCAGGGAAAAGATCAACCGCCTCATTGCAGATGAAACCGGCACTCCACACGGACAGGTTGAAAAAGACACCGACCGTGATTATTGGATGAATGCGGCGGAGGCGGTTAATTACGGCTTAATTAACAAGGTGATTACCCGCAGGGATGAGATTTAGGGTTTTTTACCGGCTGCAGTACTTTTACATGCATTTCTTACTTTCCCGGTGTTTCATAACTCTTGTATAAAAAGCGCCTTATTTTCTGCTGGGCGTTCTTTTCAAAAGGTTCTTTGCGCACAATAAAATCGCTGATCTTTTTGTAAACAGGCAATGAACGGTTGGCAGCCTCAATTTCCTTTTTGACAAGCCCGTTGATAAAGCCGTCATCATTTTCCCTGCCGGGATAATCTTCCTTGATAAAATCATAATTGGGAACAGCCACCGCAAAAACAATTTCTCCTTCCGGATCTTTTCTTCCAAAAATAAGAACTTCGCCGATAACGCGGGACTCTGCAAAATGAGCTTCAACTTCTTCAGGATAAATATTCTTGCCGCCGGAACCGACAATAAGATTTTTCTTTCGCCCCATAATGTAAAGGTAGCCGTCTTTATCACGGTAGCCGAGATCTCCGGTTAAAAGATAACCGTCTTCTGTTATGACTTCTTTGGTTGCTTCTTCGTTTTCAAAATAACCAAGCATTACTGACGGTGATTTACAGGCAACTTCACCAATGCCTTCTGGCGTAGTATCGAGAATTTTTACATCAGTATAACTGACCGGAAGTCCTACCGATTCATTGCGTTTATGACGGTAAGTATTTACGGAAATAAGAGGGGCATTCTCGCTCATGCCGTAACCTTGAACAATATTAAAACCAAAGGAATCAAAAAAATCCGATGTACTTACGCTCAAGGGGCCGCCGCCTGCAACCATAATTCTGATTGATTGAAGATTTGCCTTCTTCCGGATAAACCGGAAAACTTTCTGCCCAAAAACAGGATTGCCTTTTTTGGCTTCAGCAAGGGCTATTTTGCGCAGGACATCAAGAGGCTTTCGTATAACAGGCGAAAGTTTTCTGTACCCGCTGTCTATCGCCGCCATCACCTTGTCATAGAGAAGCGGAACAGCAATAAGGAACGTGGCCTTTCCGTCCCTTATATCATCTACAACAACCTTGCCGACTATTTTTTCCGCAATCACAACAGGAATGCCGATTGCGAGAGGCGCAATAAATGAACATGTAGTAGGATAAGTATGGTGCAGCGGCAGAACATTCATAAACACATCGTAATGCCTTGGTTCCAGAATACGGATCGCGGCGCTGGCATTGGCAATTATATTTTTATGGGAAAGAGTAACCCCCTTTGCAAAACCTGTAGTGCCGGAAGTAAAAACAATGGATGCAGGATCATCAGGCAAAATACTGTTAATCGGAGGCAGTGTTTGGCTGCCGGCATCTTTGCCAAACCCGGCAAATTCGGTTTCTGGGCTTATGCGCATCGAGACAGCAAGCGAAATACCATTGGACGGAAGAGAAGCGGCAAAATCCTTTTTTCTGCCTGAATAGAAGAACGCTTTTGCCCTTGTTATTTTTATTATATTAAGACATTCCTGCTCCGTAGAAAGGAAATCAACAGGTACAATGCAGATACCGGCAATTAACGTTCCCATCCACACAGCCATCCATTCAGGACGGTTTTCAGCCCACAAAACAACACGGTCGCCTTTTACAAGGCCTGCGGCAAGCAAACCTCGCGCAACCCTGCGGCATTCTTCGCCCCATCTGGCATAATTCCAGCGTGTAAACTCCTTTTGTCCTTCTGAACGGTACAAAATGGCATCATTAGCGGCGTAATCCCGTGATGTAATGTCAATCATCTGGGCAAAGTTTATAAATTCTAAATCAGGAATATCTGATAAATAATCTTTAAAATCTAACATTTCCCACCTCAACAATTAAGACTTTTTATATTACTAGACACTTTCTGAAAAATTGTCAAGATGAAAAATAAAATATTTAGTAAAATATCTACTTCGCTACGACCAGTATATACCTCTTTTTTCCGGCTCGCAGTGTCAATTCTCCCTCTGCATTTAAACAGTCAGCATTAATTACAGCCGCAGGATCATTTATTGCCGCAAGCCCGCCTTCCGCAGCAGATATAAAGGCTCCTCCCTGTTGAACAAGGCGGCGGCCTTCACTCTTTGAAGGAACAATCCCTGCATCGCAGAAAAGGTCTACAATATTGTATCCGGCCTCGAAACGGGAACGCAAAAGTTCAGCTCTGGGCATTGCCGATTTATCTCCGCCGGCGCCAAAAGCGGCTTTTGCACCGGCCAGAGCTTTGTCAGCTTCTTCCTTGCTGTGGATGAGGGCAGTCACTTCCCATGCAAGGCGCTCCTTTGCATCATTGGGATTTTTGTCCGGCGCGCAGAGCGTCTGACATTCTTCTGCAGGCAGAAAAGTAAACATCAGCAGAAAACGAAGAATATCCGGATCAGGAATATTGCGCCAGTATTGAAAAAAGTCATAGGGAGCGGTAAGAGCCGGATCAAGAAAGAGCGCGCCTTTCAGGGTTTTACCCATTTTATTACCATCCGAAGTTGTAATAAGAGGGAAAGTTATGCCAAAAACCTCGGCTCCTTCGATTCGACGGACTAATTCCACACCGGCGACAATATTACCCCATTGATCATCACCGCCAATTTGCAGACGGCAGCCATGGCGGCGGTACAGTTCAAGAAAATCATAACTTTGTAAAAGCTGGTAATTAAATTCAACAAAAGAAAGTCCTGTTTCCAGCCGCATCTTGTAAGATTCAAAACTCAACATACGGTTTACGGAGAAGTGGCTGCCGATTTCACGCAGAAAATCGATATAGTTGAGGTCGGCTAGCCAGTCTTTATTGTTGACAGGGAAAGCCGTTTTTCCGTCAAAACCGACAAAACGATCCAACTGCGCCCGGATGGAATCGGTATTTTTATCGAGCTGTTCATAATTCAGCATCTTCCGCAGTTCAGTTCTCCCCGAAGGATCTCCGATTCGCGCAGTGCCGCCTCCCAACAAGGCGATCCCGTTGTGACCTGCTTCGCGCAGATGACGGAAAGCAAAATAGGGAACCATGTGCCCGATATGAAGGCTGCCTCCGGTTGGATCGGTTCCCTCATAAAATGTAACAGGCCCTTCGTCCATCAATTTTGACAGGCCTTCAACATTTGTACATTGCTGAAGAAAGCCTCTTGTCTTTAATTTCTCTATAGCTGAATTCATGCCTCATTTTAATTAAAAAATTGGCGGCTGTCACCTCTTTTTACCGATAATAATAAAAATGTCATCAATGAGTATGTTTGATTTACTTAAAGAAGTCCTCACGTCCTGGCAGGTAATTGCTGTTACTCTGGGGCTGTTAATATACATAAGAATCGTAATTTTCGCATCAAAAGCTACTTATCGCCCGCCCAAAATAAAAAAAATCAGTTTTAAGAGAAAAAAAGTACAACATGAGGCTGCAATGGGAGGTCCGGAAATGGCGGAATCAAGCGATAATACCAATGATGAGTTGGGTCTTGAAGAAGCTTGAGAACTAGTGTTCTGTAATCAACACCGTTTATCGAAAACCCGCAAATACAGGGGATTTTTTTTGGGAATATTTTTTAATTTTTTCAAACTTTACATTCTCAAGCAGTTTTATCAGGTAAACTTCAATGTAAGTTTTCAGGTAATCCATTGAACATATTTGATGCAGTGAAGAGGTTCTGGTTATAATACTGGAAGCAAGCAGAGTTAAATTTTCTCTGGTAATTTTGTAATGTTTCCGTTTTCTCAAGACTTTTCTTAAATTATCGCGAACCAGTGAATTAATGTCCTCAGCAAGATCCTCACGTGCCTTTTTGCTGATTAATTTACTCCACCTTGTTTGCAGCTCCTCAAGATATGAGTCAATTGTGTGCTCAGGGGGAACCATGATGAATTTGAGCTTGTGAGCCGCCATGGCAATATTTTCTTCATCTTTTTCTGCTTCCGGTTCTTTATTATCGTCAGGAGCAGCCTGTTTTTTTATGGACGCTTTGCTGAAAAGAGCCGCAAAAAAAGCAAAAAAAGGAATGGTGTACCAAAAGGGAAGAAACGTTTTGGCATCATGCAAAATTTCTTTCCGTTTCACCTTAAAAAGAGCCGAACAGGGGATCAGGATTCCTTTTATATAATATCTTGAAGATTTGGTAATTTCATTAGCTCTGTCAAATTCTTCATAAACCAGTCGAAATTTAGGATCTTCCAGCAGGGCGTTCAGCATGGGTGAGGTCTTCGCCATAAAACTATAAAGCAGTTTTTCAAATTCTTTATCATTCTCCATTGCCGGTTCTTTCCGGAAGTTTCTAAGGAGCCTTGACCAGTGTTTGGTGACGGCAATTCTTACATCGTCCCTGGCATCTGAAACAAGTTGATTGCAAAGTGCCAGCATTTTATTCTTGACAATAAAATAATGCTCATGTTTCAGTCTGGTAAAGATAATTAGTTCGGGCATCTTGCCGTCTTTGCTTTCATTGCTTAACTTTTCAAGATGGTTTACAAGCTCTTCTCTTGTATAATACTTAAGGAGCGGAATAGCCTTTGGACTTGTAAAATGTATGATTTGATCCAGAGTGAAAAAATACGGCGGTTTAGCCAAATCATGTTCCATATTCCTTAAGGCTATTTCTTTTTCTCTTTTCTTTACTGCCTTAACCTTGAACCAGACGTTCATTGACTCAATGATATAAACAGTCTGCACGATGGCAATATCGCCGCTTGTATACTCTTTTTTTTTCTTGATGTCATTTTTTACGAGAACACAGAAATGCGACCAAAACAAATAGGAAAACTCGTTTCCTTCCTTTATGGCGTTTAAGCAATTCAGAGGCTTGACATGAATATTGTTCAGAAACTCCCGCAAAAATGATTCCTTTCCCACAAGCTGAGCGGCCAGTTTGTTAAGGGTGTATTCTTTGTTGCCGTATCTGGTGAAATAGTGGCGGACTTTAAGCAAGCAAGCTTCCATTAGCCGCAGAGGGACATGAGAAACCGGCACCAGAGCTGAATCAAAACCATTCGGGAAGCTGATATTGACGATAATATTTTTATTCCCTCTGGGTTTGTCCAGAAAGGCAGTTAATTCCGGCCCTGCCTCCAATCTGCATACCTGACTTTCCGGAATGGATATCCTCATGGATTCTTCACAAGGGAAAGGTAAATTGGCACAGTTGTCAATGTTATGGTAATATTTTTCTATATGCTGTAAGTAAAAGTTGGGTAAATATATCCGCCCCTCCGGCGTATCCTGAAGCAGTTCACACTTGCCCTCTTCGATCAGAGGTACCAGTTCTTTCCAGAGCTTTGGGGCTGTATCATCAGCCCATTTGAGCCATTCGGGGTGTTCTTCGGCGGTTTTTTTTGCGTACTTACCCAGAAATGAAATGAACTTTTCGATAGGAATAAATGGTGAATCATTTTTTGTC
The DNA here is from genome assembly GCA_031254175.1 of Treponema sp. Taxonomy (GTDB): domain Bacteria; phylum Spirochaetota; class Spirochaetia; order Treponematales; family Breznakiellaceae; genus WQXQ01. The sequence continues at coordinate 3,397 of JAIRUY010000204.1, read as the reverse complement.
ACATAAGATACTAATATTGAATATAGGTCTACTCTTTGAGCTTTCATTTCTTTCTCTCTATATATAACAGGAAAATTATAATTCGTAAATAGCCGCAGAGAGAATCAGGGCAAAAAACTTCTGGCAGTATACAAACATATTTTTTCTATTACTGCTCCCTGATTAATTGGTTTTGCCAGATGGTCATTCATGCCGCACGAAATACAAAGTTCTATATCTTCTTTGAACGCATTAGCCGTCATAGCAATTATGGGAATTGTTTTGGCTTTTGGGATATCAAGCGAACGGATAGTTCTTGTAGCTTCGTATCCGTCCATTTCAGGCATTTGTATATCCATAATAATTATATCATATTTTTCGTAATTTTTTTCAAATTTTTCTACTGCAATCAGTCCATTTTCAGCAACATCAATAGAAATTAGCGTTTCTTCCATCAACGTGATAAATATTTCCCTGTTGATATCAACATCCTCTGCCAGAAGAATGTTAATTCCTGAAAAATCAGGAACAACATTATTTTCAGGTGAATCCTCATTATTAATTAACGGCGCAGCTTGTTTTTTCAGCACTACTGAAAAAATAAATTTAGCGCCTGATCCGTATTTTGACTCTATCCAAATCTTCCCGCCCATCTTTTCGACAATACTTTTGGAAATGGCAAGTCCAAGACCTGTGCCGCCAAACCGCCTGGTGATACTTCCGTCTGCCTGAACAAAAGAACCGAACAAACGCGAAATCTGTTCTTCTGTGAGGCCTATTCCGGTATCGGCAACGGTAAATTGCAGGGTGCTCATATCATCGAATTGTTCGACAGTCTCAACCGTCATGGTAATTTCACCTTTTTCGGGAGTAAACTTTATTGCGTTTGCAAGCAAATTTGTTAAAACTTGAGACAGCCTGATTTCGTCACCCAGATAATATGAATGTTCATTTTCAAGATTAACGCTGAATATTTGATTCTTTTTTCCGATGTTTTCTTTTATAATTATACTGATATTTTCAACCATACTCCCGATGTTAAATGTTACATAATCCAGTTCGAAATTTCCGGACTCTATTTTTGCCATATCAAGCACATCGTTAATAATTCCCAAAAGCAGTTTTGATGATATTCCTATTGTAGAGATACAATATTTCAGTTTTTCAAGATCATCTGTTTTTTCCGCGATTTGGGTCATGCCTATTATTGCATTCATGGGAGTGCGCATTTCATGGCTCATCCGCGAAAGAAAATCACTCTTTGCCTTTGCCGCCGCCTGGGCATTTTCCTTTTCTCTCATTAAGTCTGTAATATCAACGGCAATTACCAATATACTGTTTTCAGTTATTTCGCCCAGAACAATCTCCCTAAAAATAATTGAATAACATTTGTCGTCTATCCTGCTGATAAAATCATTCTTCGGCTGCTTTAACATTTCCATAAATTGTTTTTCTAAATCATTATCAGACGGAAACTGATTTTCCAAGTTGTTAGAAAAAACAGCCGTTAAAAATTCTTTTGCTGTTTTGCCGGCGAAAAATCTTATATACTGCTCATTCCGGAAATACATTTCAAAATTTTTATCCATAATGAAAATGCTCTCGGGAATACTGTTCAGGTACAGAGTTATGCAATCAAGAGTGTCATTAATCTGCTGCATTACTTTTTTTATATCGCCTTTATAATTGGCAACATCGTTACGGATATCCAGTCTCCCGATTTTACTCGCTTTGAACAAATATTCAGTGCTCATTATCATATTTTGATAAACATTGCTCATATCATTAAACGCATTGGCAAGAATTCCGATTTCACTTTTCTGCTTCATGGCAGATTTATGAATATCCGCATAAACATCGCCCTGGGCAAGTTTTAAGGCTGTTATGGTAAGTTTACCAAGAGGTTCCGAAATATAATGGTTAATATAAATATAAGTTACCAAAATAATAATGATTACAAAAAATATAAAAACAACGGTAAAAGCAATCGTGGATATCCCGGTTTCCCGGTTGAATAACATTCTTGTCTTTTCCATAACTTCATACATTTCCAAAAGGTCAACATCGGTTCCCATAAAAGCAACAACATCGCCGTATTCATCTAAAATCGGAGCATAAGCAAAATATAGTTCTCCGTATGGACCTTCGTAATGCATAGCTTCTTTCATTGCTTCTTTTGTTTCAACAATCTCAAGCAGGATATCTTCGCCTGTGTTCACTGTTCCCAATCCGTCAGAATCCGGGCTTTTAAATTCATCTCCGTCATCCGCATCAAAAATGTATGTGTAAAGTATTTCTCCGTTAACAGCGCCAACGCCCGTATCAGCAAAAACATATACATATTTTGAACCACTCAGACGTTTTAATTGCCTCAGTTCATTAACTACATCCCAGTATAAATCAGTCTTAAGAAAACTCATTTCGTTATGGAAAGATCTCAGCTTTCCCATCAAAAATTCCTGCTCTTCATAAGGAGCATTTTCTTCTTCGAGTCTGAACAATTCTTCTCTGTCATAATAGAACTGCAGTTGTTTCTGTTTAAAATCATCATTTTGATTACGCAGCATATTAATATAAAATTTTAAATCATCACCATTTACAAGAGTAGCTATCAGTACATTTGAAAGCAGTACCCGTTCTGTAAAATTTCTTTCATAAATGCCTTGTATATTTGTTTGATTCAACTCATAAATACGGCGCAGATTGTATAAATTTATCATGCTGACAACCAGAGCTGTAAGCATGAACAAAGAAAGCAATACAACTGATATTTTTGTGTTGATACTATGAAATATTTTATTCAAACCAGTCATTTTTATAATTATAATGTCAATTCGGGAAAATTCAATGATGAAAGGGCTGTCCGGGAAGTAATTTTGCATAACCCCTGTTTTAATCCGATAAATAGCCCTGTGCCAATAAAGCAAAATGACGTTTTCGCCTCATTCATAGAGGAGGCGAAAATGATCTATGAAAACAAAGACCCTTTGAGCGCCGCGGCAAAAAACCTGTTTGGGCTTTCGTATCTTTTTCCGTATCAAAGGCTCGTTATAACAAACATTCTGGAAGCCGCAAGCGCAGCGGGGATTTCAGTAAACCGGCTCACAGAAAACGAACAAGCGGGTTATGCGAATCAACAACCCCGCCCTAAAGGGACGGGGTATGTTGCTTCTCCCGAGGAATTGCATTCGGGGTTTAATACCTTTTTTAAACGCCCTGAAGCCATCCCGCGTAGCGGGTCAGGTATTAAACCCCTCAGCACGAATAAAAATGAAACAGCCTTAAAGAATGAAGAATTGTCTGACAGGGAAACTTCCGGAAGGCAAATAGTTATCCTGCCGACAGGCGCGGGAAAATCCCTTTGCTTTCAATTGCCGGCAATGCTGATGGACGGGCTGACCCTTGTAATCTATCCTAT
>JAIRUY010000189.1 GCA_031254175.1 Treponema sp. | reverse complement strand
ACCCACCGAATAAGGAGGAAAGTTGTAATGCAGCATGAAATTTTCACGTTTGTCACCGTCAATATCATCAAAAATCTGTTCGTCAAAAACAGTTCCAAGTGTGGTGACACATAATGCCTGTGTTTCACCGCGTGTGAAAAGGGCAGAACCGTGGGTACGCTGGAGAATTCCGGTTTCGCAGATAATATTGCGGATATCTTCAAGACCTCTTCCGTCTACACGTTTACCCTTGGCAAGAATCGAAGACCTGAGTATCTCATACTGCATATCTTCAAATAACGCATCAAAAAGTTTTTTCTGTTTTTCATCTTCAAGCTGGACGGAATATTGGGTTTCAAAATCAGCTTTTACTGCTTTTATGCCGTCATGCCTTTCATGTTTGGTTGAAAGAAAACAGGCTGTCTCCAGCCTTGGATACGCTGCCGAACGGATATCTCCTTCATTTTCCAGGGAATAAGAAAGCGGAATCAGAGGAAGCTTTTCTTTTCCCGCAAGAAGCCTAAGCTTATCCTGAAGATCGCATAACTCGCAGATCATGTTATGCGCTTTATCAAGCGCCTGAAGCATGAGTTCTTCACTTACTTCTTTCGCTCCGCCTTCCACCATGGTGATGCCTTCTTTTGTTCCGGCAACAACTATTTCAAGCGTTGAGTTTTCAATCTGCTCAAAGGTGGGGTTTACAACGAGTTCGCCTTCAACCTGACATATACGAACCCCTGCAATCGGACCATTGAATGGAATGTCAGAAATATGAACCGCCGCTGAAGAAGCGATTATCGACAAAATGTCGGGCGGATTTACCTGATCGGTAGAAAGAGTTGTCGGGATCAGCTGAATCTCGCGTCCGAAGCTTTTTTCAAAAAGAGGTCTCATCGGGCGGTCGATAAGGCGGGAAACCAGTATTTCCTTGTCCTTGGGACGGCTTTCTCTTTTAATAAAACCGCCGGGGATTTTCCCTGCGGCATAGTATTTTTCATTGTACTCTACTGTGAGCGGCACATAATCAAGGCCTTCCACCGGCTGCGATGAAGAACAAACTGTAGCAAGTACAGATGAACCCGCATATTGCGCAAAAACAGAACCATTCGCCTGTTTTGCAATTCTGCCGGTCTCCAGAATTAAATCTTTTCCGGCAATTGAGAGTGTTACTTTTTGTATCATTATTTACGCAGTCCCAATTCTTTGATCAGCTTGCGGTATCCTTCCAGATTTGTCCTCTGGATATATTTAAGCATCCTGCGGCGTTTACCGACAAGGATTAAAAGACCTCTCTGGCCGGACTTATCCTTTTTAAACTGTTTACAGTGTTCTGTAAGCTGATTTATCCGTTCAGTAAGCAGAGCAATCTGAACTTCTGTCGTGCCTGTATCTTTTTCGTTTTTGCCGAATTTTGTAACGATTGACGCTGCACCTTCTTTACTTAAAGCCATGTATTTATCTCCTAAACCCCTTATTTTGGTCATTTATCGCATAAATAGGGAAAAGAGTCAAGGGTTCGAAACACCAGTGTGTCATATTATGAAATGATATCAATATTAGCCACAGTTTTAAGAAGCTCATCAAAATCTCCGTTAAGGAGATACTCAGCAATGGCACCAAGAAATTTCTTTACCTCGGGCGGCCATTGTTTTTCCCTTAATTCGCCTAATGCTTTTCTCGCGGCATCTTGATTGAATTTCCTGGCCGACTTTTTTATGACCAGCAATTTCTCAGTCAAAAACGCGCGATCTTCAATGCTGATTTCAGTACCGCCGCTTTCGGCTGAGTTCTCACCATTTTCTTTCGGCGTGAGTTTAACTATTACTTCCCGTAATTTTTTTATAAATTCAGGGGTTTCGGCAGTAATAAATGATACATTTTTCTGATATCCGGCTTCTTCCAGTTTGAGCGCAGCGGCGGAAAGTTCGTCTTCATTAACGGCTTTTAACGCGCTTTTTACTCCGTGAACTTTGACAGTGTAGGTCAACAAATCATCGTCATTTATGACACCGTTATTTTTAATACCGCCATCAAGAATCGATTCAATAACATCAATAACCTTTGCCGCTTCCCGGGTAAAAATATCTGCCAGCTCCGCGGAAGGAACTGAATGTTCCTCCGTCACACTTGAGGATTGTTCTTCGGCCCCGGCTGCCGATTGCGCCGCTTTTATCACTTCAGGAGGCTGCTTGTCCCTGATATATTTTTTCAGCATTGCGTTAAGCTGGCGCACATCAATCGGTTTGGAAATAAAGTTGTCAAAGCCGTTATTCAGGAACATATCCGATTGCCCGGCTACCGCATTGGCAGTCAGCGCAACAATGGTCGCTTTATAGCCCTGCTCCCGCAGTTTTGTAACTGTTTCAATGCCGTCCATCTGCGGCATCATGTGATCCATAAACACTATGTCGTACACAGAGCCCGATTTGATTTTATCAATCGCTTCAAAGCCGTTTGAGGCAGTCTCTACTTTTAATTTATACGGAGCCAACAGCCCTTTTGCCACATATAAATTTGATTCAATATCGTCAACAACAAGAACGCTGCCGTAGGGCATGGGTTCGAATTGCACCTGCGCTTTTCTTATTTGCCTTGCGCCGATTGCGCGGAAATTTTGTAAATTCTGCGCATGCTCCCTGTCGATTACACCGGAGCCAATAATTTTTTGCGGCAGACTTACGGTAAATGTTGAACCCGTGCCCTTTTCGCTTTGTACGGAAATCGTACCGTTCATCAGCTTGACCAGCTTCGAGGTAATGCTCATGCCAAGCCCGGTTCCTTCGACAGTTCTGTTGGCTTCAATGTTAAATCGCGAGTATTCATCGAACAGTTTGTTTACCTGCTCTTCTGTCATGCCCTGGCCGGTATCGCTTACTGTAAAAATAATTATAACTTCGTCAGTAAATTTGCCAGCAAGGCTGCCAGCAGGGCTGCCAG
>JAIRUY010000010.1 GCA_031254175.1 Treponema sp. | reverse complement strand
TTCGCAGAAATCGGGGATCTAAAAAAACATAATTGCACTATCGAAGAAATGGAAGAATATGAGCCGCACATAACACGCGGAAATGTCATCTATGCGGGTGTGGATTACGAAGCAATTCTTCGCGCTGCGGAAAACGATCCAAACGGCTGTGATGTGATACTGTGGGACGGCGGCAACACTGATTTTCCGTTTTACAAACCCGATCTGATGATTACGGTAGCAGATCCGCACAGACCGGGACATGAACTTTCCTATTATCCGGGAGAGGTTACATTACGCATTGCCGACATTGTGGTTATCAATAAAATCGACAGCGCCGATTTTGACAATATCCAGACAGTCAGAAAAAATATTGAGCAGGTTAACCCCAACGCCGTAGTAATAGACGCCGCTTCTACAATCAGCGTAACAAAGCCTGAGGCAATACGCGGCAAGCGCGTCCTTGTTGTGGAAGACGGCCCGACTCTTACTCACGGAGAAATGAAAATAGGAGCGGGCATTGTAGCGGCGCGGCGTTTCGGCGCGGCGGAAATAATTGATCCCCGCCCCTTTGCGGTTGGCAAACTGGCTGAAACATTCCGGCTTTATCCCAACGTTGGCCTATTGCTGCCGGCAATGGGTTACGGTGAACAACAGATGAAAGACCTTTCATTAACAATCGAAAGAACCGGCTGCGATTCTGTGATAATTGCCACCCCGATAGACCTGGAACGAGTCATAAAGATCAATAAACCCTGCACGCGGGTGGAATACAGTCTGCAGGAAATCGGCAAGCCGGATATGGATGACGTTCTGGATAACTTTATCAAGAACATAAAAAAATAAGGAGAAAGCATGGAATTTCTATTTGAAGGCATTGCTTACATAACATGGAAACATCTTGTCATGTTCGCCGTTGGATTTACTCTTATTTTTCTGGCAATAAAAAAGGATTATGAACCGGCTTTACTTTTGCCAATGGGTTTTGGGGCAATTCTTGTCAACCTGCCGCTGTCCGGCGTAATTAACCAGTATGTTGCCGGTGCAGGAGAAGTTTCAGGCTCCATTCAATGGCTTTTTGAAACCGGCATTGACGCTTCGGAAATAATGCCCCTGCTGCTCTTTATCGGAATTGGCGCGATGATTGATTTTTCTCCGCTTCTTTCAAGGCCGGTGTTTATGCTTTTCGGCGCCGGTGCGCATTTTGGTATCTTTGCAACCATTACCATCGCAACGCTTCTTGGTTTCAGCCTGAGTGACGCGACAGCCATTGGTATTATCGGAGCGGCGGACGGACCTACTACCATTCTGGTAGCAAAAATGATGGGGACAAAATACATGGGGCCTATCCTCGTAACGGCTTATTCATATATGGCGCTTGTACCCATTATCCAGCCTGCGGCAATAAAGATGCTGACAACAAAAAAAGAACGCATGATCCGCATGAAACCGGCAAAAGATGATGAAATCCCTAAGTCCGTCAAAATCATATTTCCGATAGCGGTTACCATTATAACGGGATTGATTTCTCCGCAGGCAGTTCCTCTGATTGGTTTTTTAATGTTCGGCAATTTGATCAGGGAATGTACTGTGCTGGACTCACTTTCTGAAACAGCTCAGAAAACGCTTTCAAATCTTATCACCCTGCTCCTTGGTTTAACGGTCGCTTTCACCATGCAGGCAGAAAATTTTGTCACACTTCAAACCATTATGATACTTGGCCTTGGACTTGCAGCGTTCTTCCTTGATACTATCGGCGGCGTGTTATTCGCAAAATTACTAAATCTTTTTCTCAAAACAAAGATAAATCCCATGATTGGCGCAACAGGCATTTCGGCATTTCCAATGTCGGCGCGTGTAATACAAAAACTTGCATTAAAGGAAGACCCGGAAAATATTCTTCTGATGCACGCTGTCAGCGCCAATGTTTCAGGTCAGATTGCATCGGTGGCGGCAGCCGGTATAGTATTAAGCCTTGTAATGCCGTATTTACAGTGAGCCTTAGGCTTATTCGTTAAGGAGAAAACTATGATTAATTATGAAGGACTTTACGCTTCGTTGGATATTATGTGGAAAGGTATGGCAGGTTTGTTCATATTTGCCGTATTTATCATGCTTTTTACAACGGGAATTAAATTTTTTCTGCGCAAGCCGCCCAAGACAAAGTAATCATAAACATATTATTTCGATTTCGTCTTTTACTTTTTCAAAGGCTTCAATAATCTGCGGGTCAAGCCGTTTCCCTTTTTCGCTGATGATAACTTTGTATGCTTCTTCATGGTTGAGGCGGCTCCTGTATACCCGCTCGCTTGTAATATTGTCATAAACATCAGCAACTGCAACCAGACGGCCGCAGACAGGAATGTCATTTTTCTTAAGACCGGCAGGATATCCTGTGCCGTCCCATGCTTCATGGTGGGCAAGAGCGATTTGCCTAGCATATTGGAAAAAACGCTGGTTAGGACACCGCCGGGAAAAATGATTCAATATTGCGGCTCCTCTGGTGCAGTGATTTTTCATGATGTTTCGTTCGCTTTCTTCCAGCGGTCCCTGCTTAAGAAGTATTTTGTCAGGAATAGTAATATTTCCAATGTCGTGAAGAGGAGATGCCTGAACCATCAAATTCAGATCGGTCTGCGTCAATTCCGTGGAAAAAATATTTTGCTTCATCAATTCACGTCCCAGAAGGGCGCATATTTTTGGAACCCTTTCTGAATGGCCTTCCATTTTATAACGGAAATTTATCAATTCCGCAAATGACTCGGTCATAATTCCGGAAAGCGCTGATACAGTTTCTTCCATCTTTTCAAGGTAATTCGATAACTGCAGGTGCAATGCGATACGGTACAGCAGAACATCAGGATAAGTGGGCTTTATAATATAATCCTTTGCGCCCAGTTTTATACATTGCTGTTGAATGTCTGCGTCTGTTATTGACGAGTGAAAGATTACAGGAATTCCGTACAGCGAAGGCTGCATCTTCAGTTTTTTAAAAAGTTCAAAACCGTTCATGTTCGGCATTTCAATGTCAAGCAGAAAAAGATCCGGCCGCTTTTGCCGAATTACCTGCAGAGCCATTTCACCGGAATTTGCCAGCATTACATCATAATGACGGGCAAGCTGTATTTTTACCTGTTTAAGAATCACTACACTATCATCTACAATAAGAACTCTTTTCACTTTTGTACCTCTGTGGACTTTAACTTTTACGCATGAGCCGAATGGCGTTGTATCATTGCCGGGTTCTCCTCCGGCGAATCACTAAAATTCAGTTTCCCAAGCATATTAGTCATGGTTTTCAGCTCTTCTGCGAGCCGGGCAAATTTATCGCTGTTTTTCAGAAAAACTTCAACTATTTTTGGATCAAATTCACTGCCGCTTCCTTTTTCAATTTCTTTACATGCATCTTCATGACTCATTGCCGGATGGTATATCCGTTCATTTACACAAGCATCGTAAACATTTACTACCGAAACAATTCTGCATATAAGAGGAATATCCTCCCCGCAAAGACCGTTGGGATATCCGGAGCCATCAAACCGTTCATGATGACCAAGGGCAATAATGGAGGCTGTATAAAAATAAGGTCTTTCCGGAATACGTTCGCTGATATCATACAGAATTTGCGAACCTATTGTTGTGTGAGACCTCGCATGAGTTAATTCCTCATCATTCAGAGTTCCCTGTTTGCGAAGGATTTCATCACTGATACCGATTTTACCGATGTCATGAAAAGGGACTGCTTTTGTAAAATCCTGTATTAAATCTATATTAAGGGAATCCGGAAAAGTTCCTGCATTGTAAAGAGCATTGGCCAATAACTCAGCATAACGTTCGGTCCGCATGACGTGGCCTGAAAAATTATAATCCTTACATTCAATAAGCTCGGCAAATGAAATGCCAATATTATTTTCAAGTTCGCTTACGGAATTTTCCATGGAAAGGCGGTACTCGCCAAGCTGAAGGTGAAGATCAACACGGAATTTAAGCATCTCCCAGTCCAGAAATTGGTCCGGAGAACAGTCCGACCGCATTAAAATAAAGTCTACAACTCCTGATTTAAGCCCCCGTGCCTGAAAATCAGGGCTGTCATCAGAGGTAAGAAGAATGACCGGAATATACTGTAACTGGGGATTCTGCTGCAGTTTGTCCAGCAGGAAAAACCCGTCTGTATCAGTCATAAACGGATTCAAAAGTATCAAATCAGGTTTAATAACCTTTGCTATTTCCAGGGCTTTTTGGCTTGAATCAGAATGATATGTTTGATATGAAGAAAGATGTAAACAAATTTCCCTGCCTGTTACTTTTTTATCAATAACCAGAATATTTTTCATTATTATTGAATAATTATACACGGATAATACTAATTATCAATGTTTTTTTATGATTCTTTTAATTTTATTTTGAATTTCAGCTTCTAAAAAATGAGACGATAATTAATATAGTATTCCATGAAAAAAAGCGGTATATTTTTTTTCCTGCTTGCGAGCCTCGGTATATCCCTTTATGCCCAGGATTTAACCATCGGCGAAGATGATTTACGGCTGGAACTGAGAGCAGACGGAGGCTTTCATCTTTTCATAAGAAAAAAACCGGATATCGCATCTGTGCTGATCACAGAATCGACAAGAGACCCGGAAATGCGCAGCCATAATTACGCTTATCGCGCGCCGGAATGGAACCCCATTAACGGTGATGAGATGCGGCTCCTTAACGGAGTTCCCATTCAAAGAGAAAGCCGGATTTATTCACTGATTTCTTCTACTGTTACTGACCATCCGGTTTTGGGACAGGCTTTTCACATCTATATTCCATACATTCTCTATTACGGTTATGAAGGAGCCCGTCATGGAGAAGTTTACCTTGTAGACGGCACCTTTCTTAACATTCGAGCCTTTGCCTTGCCTTACGCCGATTACCGCGGAACCTTTAGGGACAATCCTTTTGTGCTGGAAGCAAAGCAGGAGCCATCGCCGGATCCGCCTTCCGGAAAATACATCCCTGAAGCGGTTTCAGCCTTTACAGAAATAGCGAAAACAGGCGGCGGAGAATTAATATATGTTCAGGAGCCGGATGATATTATTGATCATATTCGCAGCGTACTTGAAAAGGAAAAAGGGAAATCTCTTGACATAGTAATATGCCTTGACACAACAAACAGCATGAAAAAATACATTGACCCTGTGCGCGCGGCGCTAATTCCCATGCTGAATGAACAATTAAGCAATTTTATTTCTTTCAGGATAGGTTTGGTTTTGTACAAAGATTATTATGATGAATACCTTACAAGAATTGTTCCGTTCACAGCCGATTTTGCGCGGTTCCAGCGTGATCTTAACGCCATTCGTGTCGGCGGCGGAGGAGATATTCCCGAAGCTGTTTATGAAGCTCTTCACGCTGGAGCGACCAGATTTACATGGGAAGCGGAATCAAAAGTTATGCTGCTGATAGGTGACGGGCCGCCGCATCCAAGACCAAGAGGCAGAATCACAAAGACAATGGCAGAAGATGCCGCCGCCGAAAAAAACATAAAAGTACACGCAATGCTGCTGCCGCAATCAACAACCTCGCCCTAAAGGGACGAGGTATGTTGTTCTTATAAGGTATTTGTATTCGGGGTTTAATACCTTTTTAAGCGCCCTAAAGGGCGGAATATTAAACCCCTCAACGCGAATAAAGGATAGAAAATGGATATTATAAAAGCTGTCATTCTCGGCATAGTACAAGGGTTGACCGAATTCCTGCCTGTCAGCAGTTCCGGGCATCTTGTTCTTTTACAAAAGATATTCGGCATAAAAGCGCCTCCGCTGTTACTCGAAACATTACTGCATACGGGAACATTGGCGGCTGTAGTTTTGGTTTTACGGAAAGACATTCTTGAAATCCTGAAACGTCCTTTTCAACCGCTTACATTATATTTAATAATAGCGACTGTTCCGGCAGTAATTGCCGCACTTGCTTTCAGCGGTATTATCGGGCATGCTTTTGAATCGGGAGAATTTTTAGGGTTTTGCTTTCTCGTGACAACTGTGTTTTTAATTACCGCGGAGATTGTTTCAAAACGAATTAATACGGATAACAATCTGAAGAAAAAAGAAAATATGACATGGCTTGACGCGCTGGCTATCGGTGTTATGCAGGCAATTGCGATAATTCCCGGCATTTCCCGCTCGGGGGCAACAATATCGGGCGCTCTTGCGCGTAAACTTGACCGTGACCTCGCCGCGCGCTTTTCATTTTTGCTGTTGATACCGGCAATTCTGGGCGCTCTTGTTCTGCATGTTAAAGAGTTTGTAAAAGGCGGCGATGTTGAAACCTCCGTTGAAAGTTTAAGCGCATCGGCCATTGCTGCGGGAACAATAACAGCCGCAATCACAGGATTTTTTGCGGTAAAACTAATGTTAAAAATAATAAGGGAAAAATCTCTTTTTGGATTTGCGGCTTATACCGGTATTCTTGGAATGCTGATTCTGCTGGATCAATATGTTACTCATATAATTTTTTGATAAGTTATTCTGAGTCCGGCTTTTGCGAATCACTTAAAGATTTTTCACAAAGCCCGTATCCTTCGTCTTCCACATTTCCTGCCGGTTCAATATGAACCATTATGTCGTAAACATTCGCAACACGCGATTTAATCGCCTCTTCAACTTTATATGCAATCCAGTGCGCTTCTATGATTGTTTTGTTCGGCGGAACCTCTATGTCTATATCTATATCCCAAAGACCGGCAATGCGGCGCATCCGCACACGATGAGGATTTCCCGCTTCTTCAACAGATTTGACTGCGTCAAAAACAATCTGATAATATGCTTTTTTAGGACCTTCGTCCATCAACTCCGCATTTACTTCCATAAAAATACCAAGAGCGGACTTGATAACCCAAATGCCAACCAAAACCGCAGCCCAGGAATCAATAACGCCGATATTGAAGATCATTGAAAGCCCAAGACCTGCGAGTACTCCTGCAGAAAGAAGCACATCAGCAGACATATTTTTTGCGTTTGCTTTCAGCATGGGAGAGTCCGCTTTTTTTCCGAATATATAAAGCGACCAGGCCAGCAGTAATTTCCCCGCAATGGAAAATACAGTAACAACAAGCGCCGGCAATGAAGGAACATCTTTCTGTACACCAAAAATAATTTCCCTGCCTGAATTAATGATAAGCTGCATTCCGGCAAAAAAAAGAATACAGGAAAGAAGCGCTGTCGCAATTGTTTCTGCTCTGCCATGCCCCCAGGGATGACTCGCGTCAGCAGGGCGGGCAATGATACGCGCTACTATGAGGGACATAATCGCAATAAGCACATCCATGGAAGAATCAATGCCGTCGCCGATAACAGCAAGGCTTCCTGCGTAGAAACCTGCCCCGATTTTCATGGCCGCAAGAATGATATTGCCAAACAGCGCAACAAGCGATGCTGTTTTGATTATACGCGCCTTGTCAAGACGAACGCTGTCAGTATTAAGACTCATCATAAAAATTATGAGGCAACAGCAGGAATAAGTAAAGGATTTTTCCTGCTGTGAATTATTCTCATGGCGTTTAAAACCGCAAGCAGCGCAACTCCAACATCGGCAAAAACAGCTTCCCACATGGAGGCAACGCCAAGCGCGCCTAGAACCAAAAACACTCCCTTAACTCCCAGGGCTACAATGATGTTCTGCCAAACTATGCGCCTGGTAAAACGGGCAATACCGATAGCCTCAATAAGTTTTGAGGGCTCATCTGTCATCAATACTACATCGGCGGCTTCAATTGCCGCGTCTGAGCCAAGACCTCCCATTGCTATGCCGACATCGGCGCGGGCCAGCACCGGCGCGTCATTGATGCCGTCCCCGATAAATGCCAGATACCTTTTTGAGGCCGATTTGCCTTTTGCCTTTTTTTCCTCAGAGAGCATTTCCATTTTTTCAACTTTCTCATGGGGCAAGAGGCCGCCGTAGTATTCATCCAGCTTCAATTCACCGGCAATGGCCGCCGCAACCTCTGGATTGTCCCCTGTCAGCATAATGGTCCTGCGGACGCCGTG
>JAIRUY010000175.1 GCA_031254175.1 Treponema sp. | reverse complement strand
ATTGCCTCAGGCGACCGTTCCCTTGCAGGCCCTACCCTGCCTCCGCACGGGCTTTTCCTGTGGAAGGTGGAATATTAAAGGGAAAACCTATTGACATTATTTCAAAAAATCTGCAATGTACTTTCTAAGTATAAAAACCGTGGTCGGCATTTTGGGCACTGGAAGCATCGCTGTGGGTGCGCCGCGCCGTGAAGCCCGGAATTGCATGAAAGGGGGCTGGAAGAAAAAAATTGAAAGGAAGCGATGTTTTCATCGAAGGGGTTTGTAAATCCTTCGGTGATTTCAAGGTTCTCAATGATGTGAGCCTGACAATCAAGAAGGGTGAATTTTTTTCCCTGCTGGGACCATCAGGATGCGGCAAAACCACCCTGTTACGGATAATTGCCGGATTTGAACATCCCGACAAAGGAACACTTACTTTTGACGGAGACGATGTACTTTCTTTGCCGCCCAATAAACGGCAGACAAATACGGTATTTCAAAACTATGCCCTTTTTCCCCACCTTACAGTTTTTGAAAATGTAGCCTTTTCCCCGAGGCTAAAAAAAATCCCAAATGATCAGATTAAAAGCAAAGTTAATGAATATCTGCATCTTGTGCGCCTTGAAGGACACGCAAACAAAAAGCCGAACCAGCTTTCCGGCGGACAGAAACAGCGTGTAGCCATTGCCCGCGCTCTGATAAATGAGCCGAGGGTTCTGCTGCTTGATGAGCCGCTGTCCGCTTTGGACGCCAAACTGCGGCAGCACATGCTGATAGAACTTGACCGTATCCATGATGAAATCGGAATAACTTTTATTTACGTCACACATGATCAACAGGAAGCCCTTTCCGTTTCTGACAGGCTTGCCGTAATGAATCAGGGCGACATCCTGCAAGTCGGCAGTCCGCATGAAATCTACGAAAGCCCTGCTACAGATTTTGTAGCGCGTTTTATCGGAGACACCAATCTTTTTGACGGAACAATAGTAAAAGCCGAAAAAATAGACGTCCAGGGCGACATGGAATACATGGCGGAACTGGACATTCCGGAATTGGGAATTGTCAAGGTAACCAGCGTCGACGAAGTGCGCGTCGGCCAATTGGTAAGTTTTACCATCAGACCGGAAAAAATCGTAATCAGCAAGGAAAAGCCGGCAACAAAAAGAGAAGACATCAATCTGTTCAGCGGCACGGTAGATGAGCCGATTTATTCCGGTTTCCAGACTAAGTTCTACGTGTATGCCTCCGAAGGAAGGTCAGGGCAGGCAAATGAAAAAACCCTTTTGCGTGTAATAAAACAACACGCGAATTATTCTGATGAAGGACCTGATATCCGCTGGAAAGACAAAGTCTACCTTTCATGGAGCGCCCTTGACGGCTATATAGTCGAGGTAAAAAGTTGAAAGGGCTGCAACCGGCAAGGAAGAATTACGGTACGCTTTATTCTTCTCCAATGGCAGTCTGGTTTACCATCTTTTTTCTTGCGCCGATTTTCATCATCATTATATACAGTTTCCTTAAAAAAGGCCTTTACGGCGGCGTTGAATGGGAATTCTCGCTTGACGCTTACCGTTATCTGAAAAGCTCAGTCTTTCTGAACATAACACTGCGCACAGTTTTTACTTCTTTTATCGCAACGGTAATAACCATTTTTATTGCTTTACCATGCGGTTATTGCATGGCAAGAAGCAAACATCAAACCTTGTTTTTGCTGCTGATAATAATTCCCTTCTGGACAAATTTCCTTATCAGGGTTTTTGCATGGATGAATATTTTGGGCAACAGCGGTTTTCTTAATGAAATGCTGCTCCGTCTGGGGCTTATCAAAGACTACATTCCGTTTCTTTACAATCAGAAAGCCGTAATACTTGTTCTGGTTTATATGTACCTTCCCTACGCTATTTTGCCTCTGTTTTCTACAATCGATAAATTTGATTTTTCCCTGCTGGAAGCAGCCCGCGACCTTGGCGCAAATAAAATTTTATCTATGATAAAAGTTCTGCTTCCTAATATACGCGGCGGAATATTTACAGCCATACTTTTTACATTTATCCCCATCTTCGGCGCTTATGCTGTTCCGCTTCTTGTCGGCGGAATGGATTCCTATATGCTTGGAAACATCATCGCAGATCAGCTGCTTAAATCGCGTAACTGGCCGAGAGCGGCGGCAATTTCAATGGTTCTGACGCTTGTCACCACTCTGGGCGTAGTCTGGATGATGTATGTCCAAAAACGCGATAAGGAAGCCTCCAGAATAAAACGTCCGCGTACTGCGGGAAATTCAGGCGGAGGGGCAAAATGAGCATTAAAAGCATTATCAGCAACATTGCCACTTCCGTAAACAAAAAAATAATAAACGGCGAAGCCGCAAGGCATGCGAAACGCGCTTACAAAAAAAGTTTTTCGTTTTCAAGTACGGTTTTTGCCGTTACAATTTTCTTTCTTTTCCTTCCGTTGTTTGTATTGGTCATCTATTCTTTTAACGGTTCTACAAGCATGAACTGGACAGGATTTTCTTTACGCTGGTATGAAATGCTCCTTAATTCAAGAGAATTGTGGAGAGCGGTCACAAACAGCCTCATTATTGCCGCATTTTCCGCAGCCACGGCAACAATTCTGGGGACCATCGGAGCCATCGGAGTCAGCTGGTACAGATTTAAAATACGCGGCTATGTACAGACAATTTCTTTCCTGCCGATGATTCTTCCCGAAATAATTATCGGCGTTTCCCTTTCTATTTTTTTCGCCGGAATTGGTATTCCTCTTGGGTTGTTTACCATTATTGTCGCTCATACAACTTTTAATCTGCCGTTTGTGTTTTTACTTGTAATGGCAAGACTTGATGAATTTGACTTTTCAATAATTGAGGCGGCCCATGACCTTGGGGCAAGCGAAAAAGAAACGCTTTTTAAGGTAACGCTTCCAATTTGCCTGCCCGGGATTATTTCCGGATTTTTGACTGCCATCACATTATCTCTGGAAGATTTTGTTATTACATTTTTTGTAGCCGGCCCGGGTTCTTCAAC
>JAIRUY010000170.1 GCA_031254175.1 Treponema sp. | reverse complement strand
TTAAACATTGATGACGCGGAGGCGGCGCTTTCAATTGCACTCGGCGGGGGCGGAGATTTTCATACTCTTGCCGGTTTTATTTTACATCTTGCAGGGGAACTTCCGCGCGCCGGAGACTGTTATGAGTATCATGGGTACAGATTCCATGTAAAAGAAATGGACGGTAACAGGATAGACAAGCTGCTGATAACAAAAATTATTGATTAGTTGTAAAAATATTTTATATCTGATATAATCATGTCATGAAACGTTTTATACTTTTTTTAACATTTATTGTTTTTGCAATTGGCATTTGCGCGCTGGTAATGCTCCCGTTTTCAGGCAGGGACTTAGCCTCATTTTTTACATCTGCCGATCCGCTCATTATTACAGCGCTGTGCGCGCTGGGCTTTGCCCTCTGCTCATTTGCTTTTGGATTGATAACAGGCGATTATTCATGGGTTGACAGATTATGGAGCATACTGCCTGTGGCTTTTGTGTGGTATTACGCATACAGAGGAGGTTTTACCTTTTCGTTGTGTTTAATTGCCGCATTGGTTTCCTTGTGGGGTTTACGTTTAAGTTTTAATTTCGCGCGCAAGGGCGGATATACCGGAACCGAAGATTATCGCTGGAATGTTTTACGGGCAAAGATTAAAAACCCCGTTTTATGGCAGCTTTTTAATCTGTTTTTTATAAGTTCATTTCAAATTGGATTATTTTTACTATTCACATGGCCTGTTTATAGTATTATCAAAGCCGGAATCGGATGCTCAGTACTTTTCTGTGTGTTTGCGGTATTAGCCTTTATTTTTATATGCATTGAGACTGCCGCCGATCAAATGCAGTGGAATTTTCACATTGCAAAAAAAGCCGCAGGAGAAGGAAAAAAATTCCCTGAAAAATATACAAATGATGTAAAAAACGGATTTTTTTCGCAGGGTCTTTTCCGTTACAGCCGTCATCCGAATTATTTTGGCGAGTTGGGTTTCTGGTGGTCAGTCTGGTTAATGGCGCTGTCTCTCGTCTGTGGTTTTGTGCAAAGCGGCTTCTTCGGTCCTGTAATGCTGACTATTCTTTTTATTGGTTCTACAATATTTACCGAAAGCATAACAGGCGGCAAATATCCCAAATACAAAGACTATAAAGCACATACAAGCCCGATAATTCCATGGTTTGCGAAAAAGGACTTAAATTAAATCCAATCGAGGTTTTTTTCATCTATGGCTGAGGCACACAGATTCGGCCTTCATACAGTTCCTTGGGGTTTATCCTGATCATTAACTTTTTTTCCAGTGAGGCAAGCAGGCGCATCTGCGTTTCATCGCCGATTGTAACCATAATTCCCCGCTTGCCTGCTCTGCCTGTGCGGCCGCAGCGATGAATATAAACTTCGCTTTCCGAAGGCACATCCATGGCAATGACATGAGTGATACCCGGAATATCAAGACCGCGCCCGGCAAGATCCGTAGACACAAGCACTTCTGTTTTTCCCCCGCGGAATGAATCAAGAGCAGCCTTACGTTCCGTGCCTGTAATTGGTTTATTGTTTATTTTACCGAAAAGCCCCGCCGCAGAAAGATGGTGGTATTGCAATTGTGAAAGAATCTTTCCCGCTTCATCATTCCGGCTCGTAAAAACAAGCGCTTTAAGCCGGGATTTTTTGCCGCTCCTTGCCGGTTTACCTTTAATCGCGGCCAGCAAAGAGCGCAGTGTTTGAACTTTCCGCCGTTTCTCACTGAAAATCGCCCAGTGTTCAATCCTCTCTCTTAAGATTTCATGATCGGCGCTTTCAATAATTTCCGCATTCTCAAAAAGCGTGCCAAGCTGCGAACAGGTTTTTTTGTCAACCGTAGCCGAACAGGCGCAGCGCACAACAAGGCGAGGCGTGTCTTCCCGGGAATCGCGGGCGGCGGCATATTCCATGTCCCTTTTTATGACAGCCAGCAGTTCTTTTGTTTCTTCCAGACATTCCTGCGCCGTAAGCCTGTCAGCTTCATCCAAAACAAGAAACTGTAATTTAGTAAATTTTAACTTCCGCATTTTTGACAAAACAAGCAGCCTAGGCGGATTGCCGACTATTACAGCTGGTTTTGTTTTCTTTAAGTTTTCGATCTGCTTATCGATATTGACAGAACCGATAAGCAGCGCTGTTTGCAGATTCGTGCCGGATGATAAAAAATCAACTTCCGCCTTTATCTGTGAACAAAGTTCCAGCGTGGGAGCGCAAATTAAAACCAAAGGCTGGTTATGTCTGTTCTCTCTCTGCGACTCTGTGCCTCTGCGCAATGGTGTTACAGAATGAATCCCTGAAAAAATTTGCTGCAGTGCAGGCAATAAATAGGCAAATGTTTTTCCGGTTCCTGTGGCTGAACGGAAAAGAAGGTTTTTCCCGTCAAGCAGACGGGGAATCACGAGGCTCTGAATGGCAGTAGGCTGAACAATAGACCTTTCCTTCAGTTTTTCAATAAATTGAGGATGAATGCCAAGATTATCAAAAGTATTCATGTTTTATAAGGCAGCCCTAAAGGACGCTCTTGATAAAATGTCTGGTACGATCATTTACGGGATTGTTAAATATCTGTTCGGGTGTACCTGTTTCCAGAATGGAACCTTCGTACATAAACAGTACCTTGTTGGCAACCTCCCGCGCAAAGCCCATTTCATGGGAAACAACAAGCATGGTCATGCCCGCCTTGGCAAGCTGCTTCATTACAGCTAACACTTCTCCGACCAGCTCAGGATCGAGGGAAGAGGTCGGCTCATCAAAGAGCATGATCCTCGGCTCCATCGCAAGAGCGCGGGCGATCGCAACACGCTGCTGTTGGCCGCCGGAAAGTTTTGAAGGATATTCGTCTATTTTGTCTCCCAGTCCGACACGTTCCATAATTTGCACAGCCTTTTCCCGCGCTTCGTCAAAAGAAAATTTGCGTACATGAAGCGGAGCAAGCATCACATTTTCCAGTACAGTTTTATGGGGAAAAAGATTAAAACGTTGAAAAACCATGCCTACTTCCAGGAGAATTTTACTGCGTTCGCTGTGGTGCATTTTTACCTTGTTTACACCATGAGTGCAGTCAAAAACCAGATTATTTTCAATATAGATTTGTCCGTCATCAATGGTTTCAAGGTGATTTAAAGTACGAAGATATGTTGATTTACCGGCTCCCGAAGGCCCGATAATGCAGATAACTTCACTTTGTTCTACAGTAAGAGATACTTTTTTCAGGACATCAAGCGGCGTACGCCCCTGAGAGTGAAAAGTTTTGCTTATTTCGACAGTCTTAACCATTGACATAACAGCCCGCCTCACTCATATACCGAGTATTTCTTTTCCAGTTTGCGGAAAATATAGGTGAATATGGCAGTGATGATTAAATAAAGAATCATTGCCGGAATATAAACAAGAGGCGACCTGGTAGAGCCTTCTATGGTTCTTGTGGCTCTGGTAATGTCAACCAGCGCAATCATTGATACAAGAGAAGCGTCTTTAAGCATCAGGATAAATTCATTGCCGACAGGCGGTATCAGGCGTCTGATTGACTGAGGAATAATAACAAGCCGCATTGTCTGTGCATACGAAAGCCCCAGCGCCCGGGAAGCCTCGAATTGGCCCTTATCAATGCTTTGAAGCGCCGCTCTGATAACCTCAGCAGAATAAGCCGCCATATTAAGACTGTAGGCAATAAAAGCGTAAATAAAGCGATCAGCTCCCGCATTCCCTGTTTGTATAAGAAAAACTGAAGAAATTGAAGGCAGGGCGTAGTAGATAAAGTAAAGCTGCATTAAAAGAGGCGTACCCCGGAAAAAGAAAGTATACGCCGTACAAAACTTGTTGATGACGGCGCTCTTCGACATTTTTCCAAGGGCAATAAAAAGACTTAAGATTACCCCGGCTGTCATGGCACAAACTGTCAAACCTATAGTGATCCTCGCGCCCATAAGCAGGGCGGGGATCCATGAGATCATTTTTGTGACGGCATCTGAAATTTGTTCCAAATTATTGTCTGGCAGCGGTTACCAGATCCGCTTCAAAAAATTTATTTGATATGCGAACCATAGTTCCGTCCGCAAAAAGTTCATCCAATGCTTTGTCAATTGCCTGTGTAAGGGCATCATTTCCCTTCTTTAAACAGATACCGAATAATTCAGGCTCGCTTGTCCAGACAACTTCAAAAGGACTGCCTGCCGGATTGACATAATTAAAAGCGACAGGAAGATCTGTTACAATTGCATCTACACGTCCCATTCTCATTTCGTCAAAGCAGTACATGACTTTGTCGTATCTGCGCGGAGTGTATACAAGACCTTCTTCTTCAAGATCCTGCATGAAAAAATCAGATGTAGTATCACCCTGAAATGCTACATCAAGACCTCTTAAATCATCGGGAGACCTTACAGTTAAAGAAGAGTCTTTGCGTAATACTATGGCAATGGTATTTGTAATATAAGGTTTGCTGAAATTGTGGGCTTGTATCCTTGCGGGAGTAATTGTTACAGATGACATAATACAATCGAATCTTCCCGTATCAACAGCGGCAAAAATCCCGTCCCAGCCGGTATCAACAAACTGCGGTTCCAGACCCAGTTTTTCCGCGATTGCCTTCCCCATATCTACATCAAAACCCATAGGGGTCTTGCCGTCTTCGGCATAATATTCCATGGGAGGATAGCCAATTTCCATGCCTATCATCAATACTCCGGGCTTTATTGTTATTCCATCGTGTTTTTTTACACATCCTGCAAACAGAACAATGCTTGCCAATAAAACAACGCAGGCTGCCAAAATTGCTTTTTTCATACTTCCTCCAACTCCAATATCTCCCCAAAGGGACTAAGTATGGGAAGTATATCGAATTATGTTTTTTTTGCCAAGTATGGGGCTGTCGAACAAGTTTTCATACTTTTCGGACACCACCTATCAGCTTTCTGTTTTTCCGCTTAAATATTTCTGAAATATTTTAAATACAACATCAAGCTCAATGGGCTTGCTAAGGTGGGCATTCATGCCGGAATCCACAGTTTTCTGCACATCTTCCTGCATTACATTTGCAGTCATTGCAATAATTGCAACTTTTGACGCGTCTGCGCGGTTTAGTTTCCTTATTTCTTTTGCCGCCGCACAGCCGTCCATTACAGGCATCTGCATATCCATCAATATTATGTCAAAATGACCTTCCGGCGAAGCCTTGAATTTTTCAAGAGCGTTTACACCGTTATATGCTGTTTCAAATTTAATGCCTGTGACGGAAAGCAGCTCCATAATTATCTCGCGGTTAATTTCAATATCATCTACCACCAGACAGCATTTGCCGGAAAAATCAAAAACCGTCTTTTCCTTTTCTTTTACCTCATCAAAAGTATGTCTTGATTTACAGCGGATAGAAAAGCTGAATGTACTGCCTTCTCCTACCCTGCTTTGATACGAAATGGCTCCTCCCATCATCTCCACGAGATTTTTGCAAATGGGAAGCCCCAACCCCGTTCCTCCGTAGCGTCGTGTTGTACTGCCGTCAGCCTGCTCAAAAGGATTAAACAGCCGGGAAGCCTGTTCTTCACTTACACCAATACCGCAATCGACAACCTCAAATCTGTATATACTTTCGTCTGCGGCCGCATCCGGCGTTTCCAGTTCCGCGACATTAACCTGTATTTCACTGTCTTCAGGAGAAAACTTGATGGCATTTGAAAGAAGGTTAATTAATATCTGATTCAATCTTAATGAATCGGTAAATAACCCGTCATTTTCGAGTTTCTCAATATTTAAAAGGATACTAATATTACGCTCTTTTGCCTTTGGCCTCATCATGGAAAGAACGACATTAAGGTCGCGTTTGAGTGAAAAATCAACCATATCAAGAACAAGTTTTCCCGATTCAATCTTGCTGAAATCCAGAATATCGTTAATGATACCTAACAGGTGATGGGATGAATTTTCCACCTGGCCAAGACAACTTTCAATCTTTTGCAGACTGTCAGAACCTCTGGCCACCTGCGTCATGCCGATTATCGCATTCATTGGAGTGCGGATTTCATGGCTCATTCTGGAAAGAAAATCACTTTTAGCAAGCGATGCCGCTTCTGCATCCAGTTTTGCATGGGTAAGCTGAGTAACATCATTTAAAAGCAGAATAACAAAGAACGAATCCAGCTCGGGCAAACGTATCTTTACACGGTAAAGACTCAATGAATAATTCTTGGCGCCTTCATCGCCCAGCAAGGCGATATCTGTAATAAAAGGTTTAAGGGGAGATAACGAAGGATCAAACATTATCGCCGCTCCGGGCGCAAGACTGTCTTCATGAAGAAATCCGCCGCCGGCAATTCGTTCAAGCAATTTGACACTGCGCGCATCAAGACTGTGAACTATAAAGAATTCATCCATCATACTGTTGCTGTACAGTATTTCCCTTTTTTGATTAAATACGGCAATAGCAACAGGGATCGCGTCCATTATTGTCGCAAAAAGCTCTTCCCTTGAGCGTAGTTTTTTTAATTTATTGGTCATACACCCTCATATCCATAAATAATAATATATTTCAATAAATAATACAAAAGTATAAATATTTTGTGGAAAAACGACCCATTATTGATTATAATATAATTATAGAAATTAACAATAGTTAGCCGGAAGGAAAATATTTTTTACAGGAATCATGGTTTTTTATGGAAAAAACGCACAATAGCCCAAACGAAGCTTTCCATTTTAAACGCCAGCGTTTAAATAATTTATTCACGGAGGCAGTAAAATTCCCGCTGATCGTGGTAAACGCCGGAACAGGTTACGGAAAAACATGCGCGGCTTCTGATTTTTTGAAGGAGTACCAGCCGACTACTTTATGGATACAGCTTTCAGAGCGTGATAATGTCGGCGCCCGCCTTTGGGAAAATTTTGCCCATTCCGCAGCTCAGGTAAATGTACCTTTCGCCAAGGCAATAAGGGAACTTGGTTTCCCCGATACAAAGGAAAAGACAAACAAGTACATGGCTCTTGCCTACAGTCATCTTGAAATAAAACCGCGGGTAATTGTCCTTGATGATTTTCATTGTATAAATGACTCAAGCGTAATTCGTTTTCTGGAGGACTGTCTTGTTATTAAACTGCCGCCGGGAACATCGGTTATTCTGCTTTCCCGTTCTACCCCGCACGTCAACTTCGCGCGGTTTATTTCCAGGGATTTGATGTTTAACATAACAGAAAACGATCTGCGTTTTACAGAAAATGAACTCACCCAATATTTTCGCAGCCTTGATATTACGCCTCAGCTTGAACACATGTACGAGATCATGCAGGATACTGAAGGCTGGGCATTCGCGATTAATCTTATTGCGCGTTCATATCAAAAAGCGCCCGGTTATTCCGGTTATGTGCGCAATGCGGTAAAAACCAGCATCTTCCGCCTTATGGAAACGGAGATATGGGAAAATACATCCAAACAACTGCAAACTTTTTTAATCCGTCTTTCTTTAATCAGCCATCTGTCTTTTGATCTTGTAGAGTCTCTTGCCGGCAAAAATACTTCCCTGAT
The DNA here is from genome assembly GCA_031254175.1 of Treponema sp. Classification (GTDB taxonomy): domain Bacteria; phylum Spirochaetota; class Spirochaetia; order Treponematales; family Breznakiellaceae; genus WQXQ01. The sequence goes on along the minus strand of JAIRUY010000170.1, from coordinate 1,540 downwards.
TACAGAACTTCAAAAACAAAATGCCTATGTATATATTGATAATTATATAAACGCGTATCTCATTCATCCGTTGTTCCTTGAGTTTTTGGCCGAAAAACAGCATTTGCTTTCAAAAAAACAAAAGTTTGATACATACAAGACAGCGGGAAACTGGTGCAGCGAAAACGGCTTTAAAATTGATGCGTTATCATGTTTTGAAAAGACAGAAGATTATAAATCGATCGTTCAAATTTTATACGAACTGCCGACGCAGATACCGCGTGACATCGCGAAATACGCATCGCCGATTCTGGACAATGCGCCAAAGCAGATGTTCAAGACAGTTCATCTTCTTGCCGCAATGCACATATCCACCTATATGGGCCAGGGGCTTTGGAACAAGGCAGTAGAATTATCAAAGTATTATGAAGGAAAATTTCTAAAACTGCCTAAAAGCAATGCTTTCAGAAATATTTCTTTGAGCAATATTTACCACTGCTGGGCTTTTCTCAGAATCTTATTGTGCATAACGGATGATTGTTATGATTTTGACATTTATTTTGAAAAATTTTTCCGATACTCTCCCCAGCCGTTTGATTTTAAAAGGGCCTACAACAAAGGGCCTGGCCCCTGGCTGAATGCCGCAGGCGTTTCAAGAAAGGGCGCCCCTCAGGATTTTATTGAAGCTTTGGCACGTTCAACTGCCCTTTTTTCAAAACATTTTAACGGCTTTAAAACAGGAGATGAAGATCTGGCGCGCGGAGAATTAAAATTTTACGAGGGCGAAATACGCGCCGCAGAAACATTTTTTATAGGCGCGTATAAACAGGCGCAGGAAACAAGGCATTTTGAAGTAATGCACCGCTCGCTTTTTTATATTATGAGACTTGCCATTGTCCAGGGGAATTTCCAAAAGGCAGATCAGGCGCTGAAAGACATGAAAACCCACCTTGATGAAAGCGACTACATAAACCGTTTTATCAATTACGATATTGCGCAATGCTGGTATTGCTGTATCATGGGTATGCCTGAAAAAACACCCGGCTGGCTTACAGACAGTTTTTCGCCATACAGCCATGCGGCATTTATAGAAAACTTCGGGAATCAAATGAAAGCCCTGTACTGTTATGTGACAAGAAACTATCCTCCCATATTGTCGTACATACAGGAGATGAAACAGCGGGAATCATATTTATACGGAAGAACGGAAATGCTGGCGATGGAAGCCTGCATATATTATAAAATGGATGAAAAACAAAAAGCCCTTAATACACTGAAGATAGCTTATGAAACAGCGTCTCCCAATAATCTGCTAATGTCCTTTATTGAACTTGGCAAGGATATGCGCACCTTAACAACATTTGCGCTCAAGGAACAAGGCAGAAAAAATGGCATTGCCTGCGGTATTCCGGAAGCATGGCTGGAAACCGTAAACCTTAAATCCGCTTCTTATGCAAAAAGACAGGCTCATATTGTTACAATATACAGACAAACCAACAGCATTGCAAATCTAATCATTTCTGCAAGAGAGCGTGAAGTGCTCACAGATCTTTCTCACGGC
>JAIRUY010000014.1 GCA_031254175.1 Treponema sp. | reverse complement strand
CCGTCAGATTGAGCCAGTGTTTTATTGTATGTTTCGGCGGAGAATGTTTTGAGATCGACATTTGCGGCATCGGTTAGTTTCAGAACTTCGGCAGCGGCATCGCTGTTCAAGCATCCGTTTGTAACCAGCACATTGGCGATATTTTGCCTGTGCGCAAGAGCCATGCAGTCAAGAAGATACTCTATGTGGATCAACGGCTCTGAATATGTGTAGGCAATTGACGGAGTATTTTTTTTCAAAGCCGCAGAAATTATTTCTTGGGGCTTTACAAAGTCCCCCGGTATTTCTGTGTTTTGGGAAATATGCCAATTTTGACAGAAAGGACAGCGAAGATTACAGCCGGCAAATCCGAGAGAAAGTATTTGAGAACCGGGCTTAAAATGGTAGAGAGGTTTTTTTTCTATTGGGTCAACTGCCAATGCGGTAATGAATCCATAAAACGGGATAATTCCCTTTCCGCCCTTGTTGCCTCTGATGCCGCAGGCGCCGAAGCAGCCGCTTTTAATGCGGCAGTTTTTCGGACAAAGATGGCAGCTTACAATCTCTCCCTCTTCTGTCAGGAACAGGGGAGGGCGATTGTTCATCATGTAGAAGCCTGATTGCGGCTCTGTAAAATTCGTTCTTTTATTGCCCGAACCCTGCCCGTAACCTGTGTCTTTTCATTTACTTCGAAAGGTTCCAGAATCATTCCAACGGCTCCCCGGCGAACCCAAAGTTTTACCATCGGCACTCCTTCTCCTGATTCTGTTACGGCAGAAGGGACTTCATCAACAAAAAGAATATCCTCAAGCTTAAATTCCAGCGCAACAGGTTCCGCACCCAGGGGATCATATACAAGGATAAGTTTATTTTTCTCTGAGGGATGTGCTCTCGGGTATCCGGTAAACGGAACGCCGTCCATCGGCTGTCCTTTTGCGTATTTGGCAATGCTGCTCATTGGCAGCGTTTCAAGATAATTAATGTTTAGTGTGTTGTTCATTTATACCTCTCTGTACATTATAATACTAAAATGAGCAAGCTTGCATACTTCTTTCAGGGGAATACGCTGCTTTTACCGGCTGATTTTCCCGATTCGCGGATTGATTTCGCTGTTCCTCTGGAACTGGCAAAAGATTTTAGAACTTCGGAAACATTTGAAGTTCCGGCGGTAGATGAATCAAAAACCCCGATACGGGTTGTGTCTGTTTTGCCGGATACGGCGCAGCAAGCGGCGGCGCTGCCGGAAAACTGGAAAGGTATTCCTGTTCGTCAGGTTCTTGTCACGTTAAGCGCAAAAGATGCAAATCCGGCCAGGCTGCTTCGTGCCTGTCACATTGCGCAGTGGCGCCGGGAATCCCGTTTTTGCGGAAGCTGCGGCGGAGAGAATTTTGATATCCCGGAAACCACAGAACGAAGGTGCTCACGCTGCGGAAGGGAAGAATTCCCGAGAATTTGCCCTGCTGTTATCGTTGTTGTTACCAAAGAAGACAAAATCCTTCTTGCGCATAACAAAAAATTCAGTTCCGGTCTTTACAGTCTTATTGCCGGGTTTAACGAAGCCGGAGAATCTCTGGAAGCAACTGTGGAACGGGAAATTTTTGAAGAAGTAAATATCAAAGTCGGCGGCATATCTTACATTAAATCTCAGGCGTGGCCTTTTTCCAAATCGCTGATGATTGGTTTTAAAGCCTGTTTTTTGTCAGGCGATCTCCGTCCTGACGGCGTTGAAATCGAAGATGCTGGATGGTTTACAAGAGATAATTTACCGGCTGTTTCCGAGCCCGGCTCGCTTTCACGCGCTATAATTGATCAGTGGATTAAAAGCGAAATCTAATTTTTGTTTTCAGTGCGTTGTATTTCTGTAATTCTCCAGTTGTTCTTTTTATCGCGTTTTAACACAAGAATATCGCTGCGGGTAACCGAATATTCTTCCAGATACCACAACACATAATTTACGCGGTATGTTATTTGGCTGCTGTCTTCATTGCCGGAAAGACGGTCAATTGACATATCGGTTACGCCAAATACATTTGGGGCAGGAAGTTCGCCTCCTTTTTCCAGCCATTCCTGAGCGGTAATGACTGATGCGGCGGAATATTCATAAGCTTCCCTTACTTTATTGAACGCAAATAAATTTATCGCCGCTTTAATATCGGTTTTATCGGCTCCTTGAACGCATGCGTCCATAAGTAAATGATCAAATGCGCTGAATGCTTCGTAATATGTAATTATAACATTATCAGAAGACATCCCCGCTGTTGTCGGACGCTGCTTGATGCTGTTTATTATGTCTGCTGTAAAAAAAAGAACGAAAACAATCACAATTCCGGTTATTATAAGAAGAGCTTTATGCTTTAAAATAAAACGCTTTGTTTTAACGATTTTATTTTTACCTGAAAAAAATTGTTTCTTTTCATTTTCTATTTGTGCGCTTTCTTCTGCGGAAATTTGACTGAAAAGCGAAGACACTGAAACAATGTGGTTTTCACTGTCAGTCAGCAGGCTTAACAGGCCGGCAATATTATCCGGACCGTTTTTGTTTTTCTTTTCAGCCGGCAGCCGCAGCATTGATTGAATAACAGCGCAAAGATTTCTGTTCAGTCCCGGACAGGCAAGATGCGGCGGAAGAAAAACGCCTTCTTTTATGTCCTGTGAAAAAGCAGCGCCGGACAGATATGGCTCGACTCCGGTAAATATTCTGTACAGCATTGTTCCTGCGTAAAAAGCAACAGCGTTCATTCCGGTCAGTTCAGGGTAGCTGTAATGGTCCCGCGTCTCTTGGGTTTTTGATCTTTCGGCAGCCAGACAGAGATTGGATAAATTGACGGGAGCCAGAAGAACCTGAATGTTATCGGGCGCATTTAAATTGGAAATAAACGCGGCTCCCGGATCAATAGAGGATGCTTTCCCGTCAAGAAACATTTTTGCTCTAATCCATGACGTTACGGCCTGCAATGCTTCTTGCTGTGAAGCCAGACGCTTTTCCTCCGGCAGGGAAAAATCAACTTTGCTAACGAGCAAATCAAGCCGTTCGCCTGTAAATGACGGCCCCTGTATTATCATTGAGCCGTTTACTTCAATTACGCCCCCGGCTTTCCATGTTTCGTATGAGCCGTCCGGATTAACAATGAAGCCGTCATCTTTTAAGTTCTGAAATATTTTTGCTCTGGCAAAAGAAGCTGAATCAAGGCCGGTATCAAAATACACGGCCTTTAATCCTTCTCCGTTATTGTCTTGGCGAATAAAGATACCTGAAATATTCCATATCTGTAGTAAGGGTTTTTTCGAAATTAGGCATGGTTTGTCTGTACGATTCTATTGCGCGCCAGAATTCAAAGAAACTTCTGTCTCTGTTGTATGATTCGGCGTAAATCCTTGCAGCTTCGGCATCTGCCCTTCCGCGGATTATTTCCGCCTGCTCATAAGCGGCTGAAAGTATCGAACGTTTTTCGTTGTCCATTCTGCCCATCCATTCCGCCTTGCGGCCTTCGCCTATTGAACGGTAGTACATGGCTATCTGGTTTCTTTCCCTTATCATACGCGCATAAACACTTGGGGTAAGTTCCGGAGAGTAGCTTATCTGGCGGGTTACAACATCAATAAGTTCAATGCCGTATTCGGGAACCATGCGCCTTGAACGTGAAAGTATTTCACCGGCAAGCTGACGGCGGCCGCGCGTAATGGGTTCATGATTCTGCCCGATTTGTACCGCAGAACCGATAACTTCAGGATCAATGTCTGCAAGCTCAAGAGTTTCTGTATCTGCGCTTCTTTCCATAATAATATTTGAATTTCGCACCGATTCTATCAGAGGGTTTTCCGCTACCACTGTACGAACTTCGGAATCGATGATTTCGGCAAGTTTTGAATAAGCAGCATCAAGAGTATTGATGGATTCATAAAATACTTTTGGATCGGCGATGCGCCAGCGTGCGACAACGTCTACAAAGATAAACTGCCTTTCCGCCGTTGGCACAATTCTTGCCTCGCCGTCCCATGCCATTATTCTTTTCGGATAACGGACAACTTCGTCAATGAATGGTATTTTTACTTTCAGTCCCGCATCTGTTATAACATTGGTAATACGTCCAAACTGCACAACTACTGCCTGCTCGCCTTCATTTATTACAAAGAGCGGACCGGCGACAACAACGCCGATAAAAATTATAAGAATTACAACAACAGTGGTTACTATCTTTTTCATTACCTGCCTCCCAGGTTCATTAACGGAATAAAATTCGTCAGGTTTCGATCAATTATTGTCATGCCTTTTTCGTCCTTGAATACTTCCTCAACCATTTCATAATAAAGCCGCTGCCGTGTTATATCCGGCGCGCGCTGATATTCCACGTATACCGAATTAAAACGGGCAATGTCGCCTCTTGCCCTGTTTACGCGCTCTGTGGCATATCCTTGAGCCATCTGTACTATCCGCTCTCTTTCACCTCTGGCTTTGGGTATTTCTTCGTTATATGCCTGCATGCCTTCGTTTGTGAGCCGCTCAAGATCCTGCATCGCCTTGTTTACGTCTTCAAAAGCTTCCTGCACGCCGGAGGGAGGAGTAACGTTCTGGAGTTTTACAGCAATTACATCAATGCCAAGTCCGTAAGTGCGGAATGTTTCGTTCATAATAATCATTCCTTCGACTTCAATGGCGCTGCGTTCAATTCCCATGATGTCCATGATTGCACGATCTCCTACAAGCATGTTTATTGCTGAACGCGACACATCCCGAATGGTCGCGGTACGTTCATTTACGTTAAAAGTCCATGCTTTCGGATCGACAACCCTGTACTGGATAATCCATTCAACATCAACAATGTTTAAATCTCCGGTCAGCATGGTAGATTCTGCCGCTTGGCTGGTGTAGGTCGGACTGGTTCCGCTCCTCATTGTTCGGTAACCGAATTCCTGTGTTTGAACCGTTCTGACGTTTACCGTGTAATTGCGGTCAATGCCGAAGGGCAGTTTGAAATGAAGCCCCGGTCCTCTTGTGCCTATATATCTTCCAAAGCGGGTAATTACCGCTTCTTCGGTTTGATCGACAATAAAAATACTGGTGCCTAACAGAATAATTACCAGTATTCCCGCTATTATCATGCCTAATTTGGTAAAGGCTGATTTGCCCACATTTTGCGGATTAAATTTCATGTTTTTCCTCCAAAGTGATGATTGATTATATCAAATTAAAGCCGGCAGGTAAACCATGGGATAAAACGACATAAATTTTTCTTGTGTTTTTAAGGTAATGAAGTAATACTATATACTAAGGAGAATTTGGCATGGAAGAAAATTTAAATTTTACAATAGAAGAGCTTGGGAAACGTACAATTCTTTCTCCGATTGAAATGTCAAAAAGCAAGGGAGACGGAGTTGCCAATTATGTCTGTGACGAGCAATATATTCGTCTGGAAACAGTTGTTATACCCGGACACCAGCATCTTGTAAAAAAATCACAGGCATTGCAATGCGCAGGCCCTCGTGAACATATCTATTTTGCGCCGGCTCATGTACATGCCGGCATTGTCAGCTGCGGCGGACTTTGTCCGGGGATTAATGATGTAATCCGCTCTATAGTCCGCTGTCTCTGGTATCGTTATGGTGTAAAAAGAATTTCCGGCATCCGTTACGGTTATTTGGGTTTTCTGCCGGAATATCAGTTTGATGTAATGCCGCTTAATCCTTCCGTTGTTGACGATATTCATAAATTGGGCGGTACATTTTTAGGAAGTGCGCGCGGAGGCGGCAGGGAAGTCAGCAGGATTGTTGATACAATGGAACGGCTTAATTTGAATATGCTTTTTACAATCGGAGGAGACGGCACACAGCGCGGTACTTTGGATATTGCCGAAGAAATTGACGCAAGAAAGCTGAAAATTGCCATTATAGGAATTCCAAAAACGGTTGACAATGATTTTGCAATTATCGATCGTTCCTTTGGATTCAATACCGCGGTAGCCAAAGCTGTAGAAGTTGTGACAGCCGCGCACACGGAAGCGGTGTCTGCAATTAACGGTATTGGGCTTGTAAAGGTTATGGGCAGGGATTCCGGCTTTATCGCGGCTCTTACAGCGCTGGCAAGCCACGAGGTTAACTTTGTGCTGGTTCCGGAGGTGCCGTTCAACCTTGAAGGCGGCAACGGTTTCCTGCGTCATCTGGAAGACAGGCTTAAAAAACGGGGACATGCTTTGGTTGTTATTGCCGAAGGCGCAATGCAGGATCAGCTGATAAAAGAAAAAAAACACGATGCCGGCGGCAATGTTAAGATGGCTGATGTTGGAACATACCTTCGCAGCAGAATAATCAAGTACTTTGAAGAAAGGAAAGTTGAGATCAACCTGAAATACATTGATCCCAGTTACGCAATCCGTTCAGCTCCTGCCGATCCGGATGACTCAATTTACTGTGAACGTCTCGGGAATGCGGCAGCTCATGCGGCGATGGCCGGAAAAACCAAATTGATCATCGGGCTTGTAAACAATGAGTTTGTGCATTTGCCTATCAAGACTGTAATCACCCATCGTAACAAGATTGATCCGGAAAGCAGTTTATGGCGCGATACTCTGGACGCTGTTAATCAGCCTGCAAGAATGGTAAATGTTTTTAACGCGTATAATGAAAAAAACTAAAGTTCAAAAATAGCGTAAAGGAAAAGAGCGGCAGCCTGTGAAACATTCAGGCTGTCGATGTTTCCTGTTCCCGGAATACGGAGCAGATACGCGCACCGGTCTTTTACGTTTTGCGGCAGTCCTGTTTCTTCATTTCCAAGAACAAGCATTATACCCGGTTTTCTTGTTTTTGAGTTTTTTACAATGACGCTTAAGTCGCTGATGCGCATTCTTGCTCTTGCGTCTGTGCCGATTGTAATCAGCTTTTTTGCCGCATCTTTTAAAAAGGCGGCTGTGTTTGTTATTCTTCGTATTGTTAAATGTTCCATTGCGCCTTCTGCCACGCGATAGGCGCTTGTTGTTAACCGTACCTGCGTCTCTGTGGGTATCTTTGTTTCATCGGGACTGCCCTGTGCTAAAAATGCCGTGTCCTTTTCATTTAATACAATGAAACTTGCGTCAAAAAAAGCGGCGGCTCTTGCAATGGCTCCCAGGTTGTGATCGTTTCCCACCGAATGAAGAAGCAGTCCGGTTTTTCCTTCCGCTGCCCAAAGTTCCAAGTCTTCATCGCTTAAAGGTTCAACCACAGGTTCTTCAATCATGGCTACCACGCCCTGATGGTGGACGCTCTTGCAGACGCGTTCCAGTTCTTCGTCTTCGCAGAGTTTGTAAGGCCTTTTACGTTCGGCAAGTTGTTTGCAGATAACAGAAAACGATTTTAATCTGTCTTCGCGGAGAAAGAGGCGGTTTATTGTCAGCGGATGATGTTCCGCTACAGCAAGCGCGGCATTAAGACCGCAGACTGCAAGCTCATCGGTTAATCTGTTTCGCATTTTCGATATACAGTATACAATATTTGCGATAATTGGTATCATGTTCCAGTGGCACAAAGAAGAAAAACCGCAAATAAATCAGGTCCTCAGGGAGCCCAGGCAGTAGTAATATTCTGGCTTATATTTGTTATCATTATTATCACTGTTTTTATTGTAAATTATGATACTATTTTAAAAAACTTCAATTTATTTAAAGCCCGTATAACTTCTCCTCAGGACGGGTTATTGGCGGAAAATGACATTCCGGAAGAAGTAATTATTCAGGAACAGCCGCCGGTTGCCGTCATTGAACAAAGGCCGGCGGAACAGACAACTGATTCACAACCCGCAACCCAGACCCAAACGCAGCCTCAAACCCGGCAGCAAACTCCTCAGTCTGTATCCCCAACGAGCCCGCCGAGCGAAGTTTCAAGCGTACAAACAAGGGAAAGGGCGGTTTATTTTACCCAAATCGACAGAGACGGGCAGATTTTACAATCAAGGGTAAACCGCAGGATAGCGGTTTCTGAAACACCTATGCAGGATGTCCTGAACGCCATTCTTGCAGGTCCGACTTCGGAAGAATTAAACCGCGGGATTCTTAATTTAATACCCCAAAATACACGGATACTTTCCGCAGTGATCCGGGGCAATACCGCTTATATCAGTTTCAGCGAAGATTTTATGTTTAACACATTCGGCGTGGAAGGTTATGTTGCCCAGCTCAGACAGATTGTATGGACTGTTACGGAATTTCCAAATGTAAATGATGTGCAGATACTGATCGAAAGCAGAAGGCTTGATTATCTTGGTGAAGGCATCTGGATTGGAAGCCCGATCGGCAGACAGTCATTCTGATTGTTTACATTCGGGTAATTGAAATGGCGGCGCCGGTGTCCGCGTCAATCTCCGCAATGACACCCTGTATTTTTCCTGATTCACTTGACGCTGCCGGCTTCAATTGAAACTGAACCTGCTTTAAAAATCTTTCCTGACAGATTTTCGGTTCCATGCCGATTACGCTGTCTGTTATGCCTGTCATGCCAAGATCGGTAATGTAAGCGCTGCCCTTTGGCAGCAAACGCTCGTCCGCAGTTTGTACATGCGTATGAGTGCCGGCTATTAATGAAGCGCGGCCGTCAGAATAAAACCCTAGAGCTTCTTTTTCACGGCTGGATTCGGCGTGGAAATCAACAAGAACAATGGTTTTATCTGCCTGTGCGTTTACAATGCTGTCGAAACATTGAAACGGGCAGTCAATCGAACTCATCAATTCACGTCCCTGAAGATTTATCACCATCCAGTTAATGCCGTTTTTTGTGAAGACAGAAAAACCTTTTCCCGGCGCTCCCGCAGGATAATTTGCCGGACGAAGTATGTTTTTTTCATTTTCGAGAATCGGCCAGAACTCGCGCTTTTCCCAAACATGATTCCCCGAAGTAATAACATCCACGCCTGCCGCGGCAATGCGTCTGTAATCTGTTTCTGTCATGCCAAAACCATCGGCGGCGTTTTCGCCGTTGGCAATAACAAAGTCGATTTTGTGTTCTTCTATCAATGACGGCAGTTTGGCATCAAGAATTGCAAGGCCGGGGGCGCCGACAATATCGCCAATCATCATTGCGCGGATTATATTCATTGATAATCTCATCATATTGCATGGACGATGTCAATTATCCGCTATTGCCAGGGAATAATGAGTTCTATACAATGTACTCATGACAAGAGGGATTTTCATTGCCGGAAATGAGACTGCGCTTGGCAGAGCTGTTGAAGCTGAAGCGGAAAAGCGTGTAGAGCGGTATGCGGTTGCGTCAATACCAAACCGTTATTCCGGCGCTTCAAAAAATCCTTCGTTGAATAATGAAAAGCGCATAATGCTTGACTGGAATCCTTCAAGTCCGATTTCCGCCCGCGCGCTGGTACTTGCCGCAGAAAACCGCCTGAATTACATAAACGAGGCGGTACTTGTCTGTTCGCCTCCTTCTGTTCGAAGCAGCGCATCCGGTTTGCCTTTGGCTGATATAGAAATTATGGCTAATGAATATATAAAAGGATGGTTTTTCCTTGTCAGGGAACTGGCGGCGGTTTTTTCCGGCAGGAAAAGCGGAATACTCGCTCTTGTTTATCCCGCAATTGAAAATATGAGCACTGGGATGAAGGATGATTCGGCGGATATTCTTGGGCCTTCCTCTCTTGCGGCTTTCCGGGCTCTTGCGCACGGTTTGCTTGCCGCCGCCCACAACGAGCCGTATATTACAGTGGGTTTTTCGTGTGCGGAAGTTAATGCGGAAGAAGCGTTTGCGGCATTTATTTTTAAGCACCTTGATGAAGCGCCTGCTGCGGGAAAGAGCGGAAACAAACGCAGCAACGGCAGGTTGTTTAAATACGGCAAGTTTAATTTATTTAAGTAATTTTTTACAACCGTGTTGTTTCACAAGTCCAACATTGACTTTTTAAAAATAATATGCAATGATAATTAAAAATGAAGGAAAAAATATGGACAACAAATTTTTTACCATTTCATCACCGAATAGTTCAAAGATAACCGTACAGGTTGTTGCCGGTCATTTCGCTACTGATAGTTCGCACAGAACCCATTACATTGATATAAGCGAATTAAAATCAAGCGCGTCAGCCGCCAAGAGCGCCGCGCATCAATTGTCAATGCCGTATCTTTCCAAGGCCATTGTGGATGTAATCGTTTATATGGACGGCACGGAAATACTTGCCGCCTATCTTGCGGATGAGCTTTTGCAGTCCGGTTTGGGAGTGGTAAACGCAGGCAGCGAAATCTTCCTTGTAACGCCCATGCTCAGTTCGGACGGTCATTTTATCTTTCACGAAAATGTGCAAAAAAAGATTTTAAACAAAAATGTGGTGCTTACGGTGGCCTCGATGACTGCCGGGGCGACAGTTAATCGTGTATTGGAATGTCTGGAATATTACGGCTGCAGGTTAGTCGGCATTTCCGCGGTTTTCAGCATAGCGCCGGAAGTTGACGGCCGTACAATTCACTCGTTATTTACGCATGCGGATATTCCCGATTATCATTTTTACAAACCGTCTGAATGTGAGATGTGTAAAAACGGAATCAAACTTGATGCGTTTATGAATAGTGAAGGTTATACAGAAATAACTTAACCATACTTAAAAACAAAAAGGAATCAAACAGACTGTCTGGATCGCTATTGCTTAAATCCGGCAGCTATCAGGAGGAATAGTTTTGGCAGCCTTAAAAACAGTGTATGACACCATGGGTTTTCTTGGGATGACCCACTTGCATGTATGTATGATTCTTATTGCTTTGTTTCTTGCGTTTCTTGCAATTTTCAAAAAGTATGAGCCGCTGCTGCTTCTTCCGCTTTCAATGGGAATTTTAATTGCCAATATTCCTGCAGCAGGTCTTTCAGCTTATTCATTCAGATGGGTAGAAACAAATTATTTGTCGAGTATGGATGAAGGGACTTTGTTCGCTGTCAGAACGATGCTGGCAAACGGAGCAGCCACGATCAAAGAGACGATACAGCTGGACAGCGGAGTTCTGGCGGCTGTCAGGGAAATGGTGCAGTTGGATGATGGAACCCTGGTAGTTATCAAAGAAACAACACAACAGCGCGGTCTGATGAATTTTCTTTATCAGGGAATACTTCTGGTTATTTATCCGCCGCTGATTTTCCTCTGCCTTGGCGCAATGACTGACTTTGGTCCGCTTATTGCAAATCCAAAAGTTGCGATTATCGGACTGGGCGGTCAGCTTGGTATTTTTGTCGCCCTTGCAATATCTTATTGGCTGGCGATATTACTGGAGCCGGTTACCGGATTTAGGTTTACCCTTATGGAGGCGGCGGCAATCGGCATCATAGGAAGCTCCGATGGCCCGACTTCCATTTATTCTGCCACCCGCCTTGCGCCTCATTTATTGCCCAGTATTGCAATTGCCGCTTTTTCATACATGGCGCTTGTTCCGTTCATCCAGCCTCCGATTATGAGGCTGCTGACAACAGCCAAAGAACGGGTAATCATAATGCCGGAGCCAAAAGAAGTTACGCAAAAACAAAAAATATTCTTTCCGGTTATTATGATGCTTATAACTTTTTTTATTTTTCCTGCAGCCAGCGCGCTTATAGGAATGTTAATGATTGGTAACATCATCAGGGAAAGCGGTGTTACGCAGCGGTTTGTTCCCACGCTTCAAACAGAATTATTAAACATATTAACGCTGATTATGGGGCTGTGTATCGGCGCTTCCGCAACTGCCGATCGTTTTTTAAAACCTCAAACTTTGATAATCATTTTCTCCGGGTTATTGGCTTTTGTATTCGGAACAATCGGCGGAATGTTAACGGCAAAGCTGCTTTGTTGGATTACCAAAGGGAAAATAAATCCATTGATCGGCAATTCCGGCGTTTCCGCAATGCCGATGGCTGCGCGTATTTCTCAGAAATTAGGCCAGCAGTACAATCCTCAGAGCCATCTGTTAATGCACGCGATGGGACCAATCGTAGCTTCTACAATAGGCTCTGCAATGGTAGCGGGTGTGTTTATATCATTTTTTCTGAAATAAGTTTGTTATTAATGAGCTTGTCCAAAAACTCGGTTAGTTTTGGACAAGCTCTTGGAAAAAGCAGCCTTTGGGCCGCTTTTTCATATAAATCTAAGGTAGCTTTCCAAAAACTGAAGTTTTTGGAAAGCTTCAACTAAGGAGTAAAAAATGTTTTGGGATAATTTCATTCATACCTTTGGTTTTTGGGGTATCCTGGATAACCCTCAGCAGCTGGGAATGGTGCTTCTCTCCCTGTTTCTGGCTTATCTTGCCGTTGTAAAAAAGTACGAACCTCTACTTTTATTGCCCATTTCATTTGGGATGCTGATCGCGAACATGTCTCCGGAAAATCTTTCCGCAGACGGCAATGGGATAATTGCCATACTTTATCAGGGAATAAAACTGGAAATATACCCTCCGTTGATCTTCCTGTGTCTGGGAGCCATGACAGATTTTGGTCCGCTTATAGCAAGCCCGAAAAGTTTGTTTATCGGATTGGGCGGCCAGTTTGGTATTTTCACTGCTTTTGGACTTGCGATCCTTATAGGAAAATTTTTAGGGCCCCTTTTCCCAGAACTGAATTTCAGCATGACAGAAGCTGCGGCTATCAGTATCATTGGAAGCTCAGACGGTCCTACTACTATTCTTACCGCAAACCGCCTTACTCCGGACTTGCTGGCTACCATTGCAATTGCCGCTTATTCATACATGGCGCTTGTCCCAATCATTCAGCCGCCGATCATGCGTATGCTCACTACTGCCAAAGAACGTGTCATTGTGATGCCTCAGCCCAAAGAAGTGACAAAACGCCAGAAGATTATTTTTCCGATAGCAATGGCCGCAGGAACGCTGCTGTTGATTCCTGCCGCCGGTCCGCTTATTGCCATGCTGATGCTTGGTAATCTGATTAGGGAAAGCGGTGTAGTAGATCGAATATCCCATGCGCTTCAGGGAGATTTGTTAAGTATTCTTACAATGCTGATAGGTTTATGTATCGGAGCCACAGCCACTGCAGCAAACATATTGCAGCTTAAAACAGTTGTTATTATTTTACTGGGTCTTCTGGCTTTCGCATTTGGAACTGTCGGCGGAGTCCTTGTTGCAAAACTGTTATGCTACTTAACCGGCGGCAAGGTAAATCCGCTGATCGGCAATTCCGGTGTTTCCGCAATGCCGATGGCTGCGCGTGTTTCCCAGAAAGTAGCGCAGGAATATAATCCCACAAATGTTGTTATTATGCATGCAATGGGACCAATTGTTGCCAGCACGCTTGGCTCGGCAATAGTTGCCGGTATCTTTATTTCTATTTTTGGTTAGGGAAGTTTACGAAACATCTTTCCAAAAAGACATCAAATGGAGGCACGGAGATCAAAGTGCGACTGCAAGTCAAGCGGCAAAAACCGTGTCTCTGTGCTGCTGTGAGAAAAAAAAGCAAGGTTGTTTTTTAGGTTTCAAAGATTGATTTTTTAATCCGCCGCAAAAGGCTTATCTTGGCAAGCGGGACGCGCAGAGTCTCTTCGCTGTCTGTTTCAATAACAAGAACAAGTTCTCCTGTTTCTTTTTCAAGCGCTTTAGGGATACCGAATATCCGTTTCCCAAGTGTTTCAATTTCCAGCGGTGATTTTTGTGTTATTGCCTGTTTGGCAATATTTTGTTTTCCGGAATAATCCATCAGCTTCGCTTCAAGTTTTTCAAAACGGACATCAGGGTCTTTTAACTGCGCTTCGCAGAGAATGAGCCGCCTGTCAATTCTGGCGGAAAGTTCCGCACGGGCTGTTTTGTCCA
>JAIRUY010000254.1 GCA_031254175.1 Treponema sp. | reverse complement strand
ATCGATTAAAATGGTTTTTATAGAGTCTTCAATAAGGCCAGCAAAAAACTTAGTTGAATCATTAATATTCATATTAAATATCGCTGCAACGACTGATGCACCGGCTCTAACGCCTGATGCACGGGCTTGATTCTCGCGGCTTTCTTTAATGGCTTTTAGGCTGTGCTTTAATTGAATATGGGCTACTTCATGGGCAATAACGGCAGCAAGAGCGTCCTCTGATTTGGCAGCGCTAATTAGTCCGCGTGTAATTAAGATATGTCCGCCGGAAGTGGCAAAGGCATTTATTTCTGTGCTGTCCAGAATCGCTACGTGATAGCCGTTAAAAACATCTCCTTCGGGAGGATTTGAATTTATGGTTATGGCTGCACAAATATTGTTAAGATAAGCGGTAAGCGCCGGATTACCGTTCCAAAGTCTATATTGAGAAAGTATATTTGCTGCCACTGCACGGCCAATATAATATTCCTGCTCAGGAGTAAAATCTTCCTGAGCTGCGCTTACATCATCTCTAACATTTTGGTCGTTTATTACTCTTCCTACAGGATTTTGGTCGTCGTTTATTACTTCTCTTATATCCTCAACCCCTCTATTTAGTAGCCCCCCCAGACCACTCTGACAGGAAACATTCCAAAATATAAAAACAAAAAACATAAGCATGATGCAAATTTTCTTATTCATCAGTTACCTCCCATTGCAAGACGGCCTTCTTCCAGAAAACGCCTGAGATCGGCTGCGTTAAACGTTATCGCTTCAACCCTGTCTACATCCGCATAATTATAATTACCTTGTGTTTTATAGGTGTTTTCAACTTCCTGATTAAATCCTCTGGCGGCCATGGCTTGTTCTCTTTCGGATACGTTACCTACGGCTCCCTGATTGATCTGGTTTACAGTAAAACTTGATCGTGGCGCCCAGCCTGTGAGAGATGAATTTGCAGCGCTTCTTATTTCCACATTATTGCCGCTGACCCGAAGAACTGTAACGCGGTCTCCGTAGGCCAAAGTTCCTCTGTCACTTGTAAATATTCCTGTCCCTGATTTTAACGAGACTGTTTTTACCGCCACATATAAAGTCCCGCCCGCGGAAACCTGCGCAGCCGCAAATCCGGCGGCAACAAGCCCGATAAACAAAAGAATAATAATCTTTTTCATATTCACCTCAATAAAAATAATATACTATTTTTCCGTTAAATTATCCACTCCGTTATCCCATGTTTTTTCATCCGGCGGAGATGTGACAAATTTCGCACACCTGTTAAGATACTTTTTAGCCGCCGTGTCGGCGCTGTTTTTCATATATATTGTCTGAAAAATGTTTTTGGCAGCAAGGAAGTCCCGCTTTTCATAGAAATCAAAAGCCATTTCCCAGTTTTTAACCATGTCAAGCAATTCCGGCGGCGCTTCGCTTGCAATGTCCAAAAGTTCATAAAGACGCAAGGGGGTATTTATTCCGACAACACGCACCCTGCTTAAAGGGCGCAGGATAAATTCATCACCGATATCTGCCCTTGTATATTCGCTTATCAATATACCGCCTGTGTCATACTGTTTATTAACTCCCTCAAGGCGCGCCGCCAGATTTACGGCGTTTCCCATGATTGTATAGTCCATCTTGTTTGGGGTGCCCATGTTTCCTACAACCATATCTCCTGTGTTGACGCCAAGCCTTGTAAACAGAGGACAGGGATCGTCAACACTTTCGATAATTTTTTTGGATGCCATTGTCTCAAGTACTCTGCGGGTTACAAGCCCGTTTTCCAAAGCTTCGCGGTTGATCTCTTTTTCGGCCTTTTTCATGTTTACGGCGGCACGGCAGGCAAGAGAAGCATGGTTATCCATATGTACCGGCGCGCCGAAGAAGGCGATAATCGCATCTCCTTCGTATTTGTCAATGGTCCCCTGATTATCAAGAACAATGTTACTCATTCTGGTAAGGTAGAAATTAAGAAGCTCAACAAGTTTTGCCGGATCGCCAAGCGCTTCGGAGATTGTGGAAAAGCTGCGGACATCCGTAAATATGGCGGACATCTCCCTTTTTTCTCCGCCCAGCCTTAACTGCGAAGGGTCCTGAATAATCTGATCGATAACTTTGGGCGACAGGTACTGTGAAAAGGCGGATTTAATAAAACGTTTCTGGCGGCCCTCTGTCAGGAAATTATAGATTATTACGGTAATAAAAGAGGCCAGAATTCCTGCAATGGGGGAAACCATGGGAACCCAAAGGCCGCCAAACTGATAAGCGGCAAAAGCGCCAACAACAACCGCAGCCAAAATTATTATTGTTCCACTTAGGGATAAAATGATGCGATTCAAGAATATGGCAAGAATTACGGTGATTGCCGTTGCTGCCAGCAGGAGCAGCAAGTTCAGCCCTTCGGCGCTTTCTCGGATAAAATCACCCTGAAGCATATTGTCCAGAAAGGTAACATGGCCTCCAACGCCGGGGTAATTAGAAGAGATAGGTGTTGGAAAAAGATCAAAAAGTCCCTGTGCGTTTACACCGACAAAAATATGTTTATCCTTAAAATTGCCAAGATTATAATAAAGAGGATTTTCACCTTTCTCAATCAATTCTAAATCCTGTAAAATGGCAAAGGCCGGATATGGGGCATATTTATATAAATCGCCACGGTAACGAAGTAAAGTAAAACCGTTTTTATCAACCGGAATGGTAATGTTTCCCCATTCCAAAGAACCGGTTTTTTTGTTGTATACAATTTGCTGATCGTGACCGGAAGCCAAAAGGGAAGCGGCTGCAAAAGACGGAACTGCCCTGCCGTCAAAAAGGAAAAACGGCTTCAGCCGCCGGATAATACCGTCAGAGGAATCTCTTATTCCCGTAACGCATCCCATTGCCGCAGCAGTTTCCATTAAACCCTGAATGGGAAACCGTCCTTTTTGTTCTTCTCCAAGGCTGAATCTCTCCAGCACGGAATCAAAATTTACAGGTTGAAATAACGGCACATTGATGCCGGACGGCCAAGAATCAAAGGTGCCTGATTCGGTGCCGAAAACAACGGTCTGTACAACATGGCCGTATTCTCTCGAAGCATCAATAAAAGAAAGATCATCTGTTCTGGCGCTCAAACTGCGAAGATCATTGATAACATTTAAAAAAGATGCCCCTGCTTCCCTGCGTTGTCCTTCTGCCAAAGAATATTGGGCTGTTTCCAGATTGATTATCATGTTATCAATTATTTCATCCTGCTTTGCATTGCGGTAATTGGAAGGATGTTCAAAAATAAAGTCGAAGGCAACAGATTTCGCGCCGGCTTTATCCATATATCTTAAAATTTCTGTGTAAGCC
>JAIRUY010000199.1 GCA_031254175.1 Treponema sp. | reverse complement strand
GTTTCAATTTCCATCAGTCCCAAAGTAGAACTTCATGAAAGCGGAAGTATGCCTGTTTCCGAAGGTAAGGCGGTAAGGGTTAAGGACACAAGACCCAAAGATTTTTAAAATTCACGCTTGACAATACAGCTAAACACTTGTATAGTTGTATTGTAACTATGGAATATACAGACCTTAACGAAAAAATAACAATTCTTTCCGGAGCCGCCAAATACGACGCGTCCTGCGCAACTTCGGGAAGCAGCGGCTTTTCGGACTCTAAAGGGAAAAAACTGGGCGCTGCTGTGCCTGCCGGTGTCTGCCATAGCTGGACGGAAGACGGCCGCTGCGTTTCACTTTTAAAAGTTCTTTTTTCCAACTCCTGCAAATACGACTGCGCCTACTGCGTAAACCGGCGTTCCGCGGATATAAAAAGAGCCAGTTTTACCGTCAAAGAACTGGCTGATTTAACCTGCGAGTTTTACAGGCGCAACTATATCGAAGGGCTTTTTCTGTCATCAGGTATTTTTTCCGACCCTGATATTGTTATGGAAAAACTGATCGATACCGCAAGAACCCTGCGCACAGAATCAGGATTCGGCGGTTATATTCATTTAAAAATAATTCCCGGAACGGGTGAAAATATGATTCGTCAGGCAGGACTTTGGGCGGACAGGCTAAGCGTAAATATTGAACTGCCAACCGAAAAAAGCCTCAACTGCCTCGCGCCCGACAAATCAGGAAAAACAATACTCGGCGCAATGAATGATTTTTCCGGATTAAGCGCCGAGTTTGAAGAAGAAAGGCGAAAGACAAAATTTTTACCGCAGGGGAAAAGCAGGACAGACTTTTTCGCTCCTGCCGGACAAAGCACACAGCTTATTGTAGGCGCGACAAAAGAAAATGACAGACAGATAGTTAACCTTACAAGTTCGCTTTACAAAAAGTTTTCTTTAAAGCGGGTGTACTATTCGGCTTTTATTCACCCCGGCGGCTTCTTGAAAAAAAACAGCCGTGAATTTAACGCCGACCCCCGTCTGCCGGAAATTATCAGCCCTCCGCTTGTCAGGGAGCACCGCCTTTATCAGGCGGACTGGCTTTTACGCTTTTATCATTTTAACGCTGAGGAAATTTTAGACGAAGACGAGCCTTTCCTTGACGCGCATATTGATCCAAAAACAGCCTGGGCGCTCAAGAATCTGGATTTTTTCCCTGTCGAAATAAACCGCGCGGATTATGAAACCCTTTTGCGTATTCCCGGCATAGGCGCGAAAACCGCCCGCCGCATTCTTGAAACCCGCCGCTCAAGAAAACTCAATATGGAAAATCTTCGCAGGATGGGCGCTGTCCTAAAAAGAGCCCGTTACTTTGTTACTGCTGGCGGTTCATTTATCGAACGCCCTGACGACCCTTTACGAATCCGCCGTTTGCTGTCAGGCACAGACGGAGCGGGAAAACAATTGCCTCTCTTTGAGTTTTAAAAAACAGACTTGTTGAACAAGTCCAATCTTGATTAAGCAAACTGGTGGTATAGTGCAGGAAATGCGCCGCAGACTGAACGAATTGTTTTCCCTTTTGGCCAACAACGATAAAGTCCGCTCGCAGACAGAAAACGATCTTTTCACTCTTACCGCGGAAATGCCTGTTTCCGCGCTTGATTGTGAGCAGGAAGATATCGATCTTTTATCCGCATATTTTAACAGTCCTTTTAATCTTTCTGATTTTAATGAACCGGCGCGTAAACTCTTTCAAGTTTCCCAAGACGCGTTCGATGTTTTTATTCATGCGTGGATGAGTGAACTGCCGGTAGAAAAGCAGATTGTCTCTTATGGCAGAAAAGTGATGGCGGCAAAACAAGCGGCAGATGACTGCGGCGATGAGGATACGTTCACGGTAAAAAATGCCGCTGGAAAGGTTCGCCTTGAAGTTCACAGAATAACGGGTTTCCTGCGGTTTTCCCCTCAAAATGATATATATACCGCCCATTGCGCTCCTGATCATTTAATTATTCCGGCTCTTGGAGCACAATTTACCGCACGTTTTCACAAAATCTCTTGGGCGGTTATTGACGATAAACGAAAACTTTGCCTTTACAGCATGATGGGAGAAAAGGCAAAACTTATCCGGCAGGAAAAAACTGCGGAAATACCCCGCAAAACCGATGAATGGGAAGAGCTTTGGCGGCATTATCACAAAACAATTAATAACGAAAGCCGTAAAAATACCGGTCTTCAGCGTCAATTTATGCCGAATCGTTACCGGAAATATCTGCCGGAATTATAAAAAATTATAATTTTTTTAACCTTTATGTCTTTTATTAGTTTTCTATATGTAGTATATTTTGGCTGGGGGATGTTCATAATTTGAAGCCTTTTTTTTCCGCATTTTTTCTGATATTTTCATCACTGTTCTTTGTGTCTGCGCAAACCTATGAATTAAACCTTGATGAAGCCATTAAACACGCTTTGGAATATAACTTGGCTTTGAGAAAAACCCGGATCGATCTTGAGGCAAGCGGTTATTCCGAAAAAAACATTTGGGCTGAGCTTTTTCCTACTATAACTGCAAGTGCGGGTGTTAGATATTTAACCCCGCTTCTTTCCGCCGAGGGGGGAGCGTTCACCGGAAACAACTTTAGTTTTCCGTTAAGTTTCGACATCAGCTTTGGTTTAAACGCCGGAATTCCTCATTCAATAAAAACCATCAGACTGGCGCATCAAAGCAATATTCTCAGATACGAAGACGCATGCAATCAGCTTTCAATACAGGTTACAAAAAAGTA
>JAIRUY010000179.1 GCA_031254175.1 Treponema sp. | reverse complement strand
GGCAGGGGAAGAATTGGAGTATCTTACTGGATAGATCCGGTCATTGAAAGCATTAAAAACTCAAGCCCGGCGGAAAAAGCGGGTCTAAAGGCGGGAGATATTATTGTCAGCGCAAACGGAACGCCGTTACGAAACAGTTTTGATCTTTTTGCCGTCCGGGAGCAAAATCCGGAGGGACTTGTTCTTGAGTATGAACGTAACGGACAAAGAAGGCTGGCAGATTTTTCCGCCGCTGATTTGGAAAACGAGCTGGGCATTTCATGGGCAACTGTCAGTTACCGCACTCCGCATCTTTCGATTCCGGCAGCAATAGCAAAAGGCGTACAGGAAAGCTGGAAAACACTGACAGTTTCCATAAAGAGCCTTAGGCTATTGTTTATGGGCATCGACCTTACACAGGCAGTCTCAGGACCGGTGCGCATAACTTACATGATGGGAGAGATAGCGGCTCAGGGATTTGAACAGGGAATGGGGCTTCGTTCAATTATGGAATTTATGGCTCTTATATCAATAGCGCTTTGTGTTATGAATATGCTGCCTCTGCCCATCATTGACGGAGGAATGATTCTTCTTTTCTTTGTTGAATTAATACGGGGGAAACCCGCGCATCCAAAGGTTATATCTGTCTTTCAGACTTGCGGCATCGTCATTATTTCCGGTTTAATGATTTTTGCTGTTTATGGAGATATACTGTTTTTTATCCGTTACTAAAATTAAGGGGGCCTGAGGGATGAAGAAAAACATTAACTGCCCATGCGGAAATAATCTTCAAATTGAATATGAAGAAGATGTCGATTTGGATAAAAACCCGGAAAGCCTTGAAAGTATGTTAAACGGAACATTCATGAGTTATGACTGTCCCAACTGCATGAAAAAACATAAACCTGAATATAAAATTATGGTTTCCTGGAAATCAAAAAATGTTAAATTTGAAATCCTGCCGGAACTGGATCGCGGAGAGTTTTACCGCAGAAAAAAAGAAAACCTGCCCTATCAAACCATAATAGGTTTTCCGGAAATGGCGGACCGTCTTGCCATAATAAAAGACGGACTTGAACCTGTAATTATTGAAGCGTTAAAATCATTTCTGCTTGCCAAAGCCGATGAAAATTATCCTGACAGGGAAATAAACGCATGGTACTATGGAAACGGTCCTGAAGGCATAGAATTTCATCTTGACGGGATTAGGGCGGACGAAGTAGCTGTTATGAGAATACCGCTTAACGTTTATGAAAAAACCATGGGAGACTATAAAAAACATCCTAAAAACGAACTTTTTTCCTCACTGCGTGTTCGTTCATATCTGTCTGTTCAAAACGCGCTGCGTCCTGATGCGTTAAAATGACAAAATTGTTTTTAAAACAAAAAATTACATTAGTTTTATTTTTTTTCCCAATCACACTGTTTGCAATTGATATTGCAGGGGGACACAGAGGCGGCATTACAGCCTTAATTCACAAAGGAGAAGAAGCAATCAGCGCCGGGGAAGACGGCTTTATCGTGATATGGGATATTGCCAAAAAGACGGCAGTTAAACGTTTTCAACTAACAACACACAGAATCCAGGAGATGGTTTCCCACCCTGTTAAAAATGAAATATGTATTATAGAAACCTCAAGTTTGGGAGGTTCAAGGATTTCCGTATGGAATTATTTATCAAATGAAAAACTTTTTTCTATTCATTCAATTGAACCTGTAACATATATTAATTATTCGGGAAACGGCAATTTTATTATGGCGGCAGGTTTTGGAGGCTCGCCTCTGTCTCTGATAAGCTCAGAAACAGGAGAAATTATAAGCGCCCCTGAAATCCCCAAAGGCTTAATTACATTCGCTGTCACAGGCAGAGCCGAGCGGAATATGCTCATTTATCAGGCGGAGAGCGATAATTCACATGAAGGTCAAATTATCTATCTTGATTTGGATACCGGTTCTGTTATCAGCAATTTCGAGGCTCCGCCTTTTCCAAATCCCATCATCTTCGGTAACAACCGTTTTCTGGCTGGAATAAACTCAAATACTTTGCAGATTGTAAACGCAGCCTCAGGCGAAATATTTGACAGCATTGAAAACATCGGGAGAGACGCCCTGCTCTATCCTTCCGGCGATGAGTTTTTTTGCCTCAGCCGTAGGGGAGAAACAACCCTTTTCCGATTTTCCATAGACAGAAACGGCAGACTGGTAAAACATCAGGAGATTCCCTTGTCTTCCGTTAACGGTTCTGTCAGTTTATTTGCGGCAAATGGCAGTATTGTATTTGCATCGATGCAGGGCGGTCTTATTCTGCTTGAACAGCAGAATAAAACTGTTCCTTTTGAGTATAGCTTTCAGACACGCATCACCGATATTGCCATCGGACAAAAAAACATTGCCCTTCTTGCGGAAAACGGCGATTTGTGTTTTCTCCCTCTCGATTTCAGTCTGCTTAAGGATTCAGAAAATCTGGAGCCGGTACAGATATCCGGATATTCCAGGCTTACTTTTCTTTCCGCATCGGATGATGATGATCAATTCATCCTTTGGCAGACGGGCAATACAAGAAATGCTCCGCAAATAATCAGCGCAAGCCAGCCGGCAAACAGACAGGCGGCAAATTTTTTGCAGGGACGTTTTCCCCTCAGGTCAGTTTCTTCTGCCGCAAACCAGCTTCTTGTTCTTGATGCCGCAGGAATGATATCCGTCTATAATACTTCAGATATACCGGGAAGAGCGGCCTTTACATTTACTTCTGCCGGAGCCATTGATGCCGCGCTGGTAAATAATGAAACTCTGGTTCTTTGCCGCAGCAGAATTAACAATGCCAATCCGTTTTTGTTTATAAACTCAAGAACAGGAGAAACAGTTCCCGTTCCATACAGCATACAATCGGGACTATCGGTTTACGCTGTAAAATCCGGAAATATTTACGCCGAAGCTGTAGAACGGGACGGAAACAGATTTAAAACCATAGTTTTAGATCTTACTGCCGCTTCTTCTCCGGTAAAGATATATGACTATCATGAAGAAGCGGCGGCTTTTTCCCTTGCAGAATCTTCAGGAGCTCTTGCCATTGCCTGCGGAAGCGAAGGGGCCTTTTTTTTAAAAGACGAGCCTGTTTATTTTGAAAGAACAAACGGATTGCCGGTAAAACTGCTTGGCTCTGATGATTATTTTCTTTGTCTTGACAGCGAAGGCAGTGTTTCTTTCCATGACAACAGAAACGGAAAATTACTTGCGGTTTTTAGCCTGCATTCAGACAGATGGGAATTAGCCGGTAACAAAAAAATCTCAGGCGGATTTTCGCGGCCCTGATAATGCGTTGTCAGTCGTGGGCCGGGTTTCTTTTCACCTTTTTTATTGCCGAGGCAACTGCTTTTTTCACGCTGTCCGCGTACTCTTTTTCGTTAATTGCCGAAGACGCGTAAAGTTTCCCCAAAAGGGAAAAACGGTACAACGGCTTGATTGTATTTAACGCAATTGCGGCTATATCAACTACACATTCATTACAGAGGCACATATCGTCAGAGCTAGATTTTAGCTGCTGCTCCATTTCCCTGAATACCAGAACTTCCGCTTCATTTTTTAATAAATCAAAATCATAACTGTCAATTAAAGCCATACTTCCCCCCAACAGTTTTATTATATCAAAAAATCATATTTTTTCAAGTTACTTTTCCTGATAATGATCCCTCGTTACAGGCATAAATTTGGCAAATTTTGCCACCAAATCCAGTTTTATAACCCCGGTCGGACCATTTCTCTGTTTTGCGACAATAAGGTCTGTGGGAATCACATCACTTTGCAGCATGGGTTTTTCATCCTTATCTTTACCGGATTTTTTCGACTGTTCGCGGTTTAAAAACAGAACCAAATCGGCATCCTGTTCAATAGAACCCGAATCGCGTAAATTTGCCAATGTAGGCACTTCCCACTGGGCATCACGGTTCAACTGACAAAGAACCACTACAGGAATATGCAGTTCCCTCGCAAGACTTTTTAGAGATCTGGAAATATCTGATATCTGCTCATAACGGGGCAAAGAGCCGTTTTCATGGCCGATTAGGCCTAAATAATCGATAAAGATTATCTGGACTTGCTGCTGTGAACATACTTTTCTTGCCTGCGCGCGAAGATCCAGAAGTTTCATATTCGGCATATCTATAATGTGAAAAGGAGCTTCATATATCACGCTCATTACATCAACTATTTTTTTATAATCACCTGAGCTTAAAAAACCGCTTCTTATATTCTGTGCCTGAACCGCCGCCTCGCTGCTTATAAGGCGCTGGACCAGCGCAATGTCAGACATTTCCAGTGAAAAAAAGGCCGCCGGTACTTTTTGATGAAACGCAATATGCGAAGCCATATTCAGCGCAAGAGCGGTTTTGCCGACAGAAGGCCGGGCTCCGATAATAATAAACTCATCACGCTGGAAACCTGATGTCATCTGATCCAATTTGTCAAAACCGGTAGAAATTCCTGTTATCGGATTCTTGGATTTCATAACGGCATCAATGCGTTCAATTGTTTCTTTTAACACTTCCCTGATTTTTCTGGAAGAAAAAACCTGCCTGTCATCACTTAACTCAAAAATATGCTGCTGAACTTCTTCAAGAACTTCCCTTGCTTCTTTTGATTCGTCATACGCGCTTACGCTGATTTTAGAAGCTACTTTTATCAGGGAACGTTTCAGCGAATAATTTTTTACTGTCTGCGCGTAATACTCGATATTTGCACTGGAAGGAATTATAGTTGTCAAACTCGAAACGTATGAAGCCCCTCCTGCTTCATCAAGTTTCCCCATCTGTTTCAATTCCTGAACAACAGTCTGGATATCCGCACGAAGCCCCTTTGCGTCAAGGCTTAAAACGGCCTCAAATATTTTCATATTGGCACGGGAATAAAAATCACCCGGACGAAGATGAAGCTGAATTGCCGCTGTTACAGCATCCGTATCCGCCAGCAGACTGCCAAGGGTCGCCTGCTCCAGTTCATCATCGTGAGGAGGAGCGGCAAGCTGCGGACTGCTTCTTGTTTTTTCGGCCATACTTAAAAAGTCATTGGCTAATGTGCTTATTCAGCTGTTGCTTCCGCCTGTTTTTCTTCAGCGGAAGCTTCCTCGGCGGACTCACTCTTAACGTCTTGCCGTGTTTCATTTTTTCTGCCGCGCCGCGGAGCAGGTTTTGCGCTTTGAGTTTCTGTTTT
>JAIRUY010000176.1 GCA_031254175.1 Treponema sp. | reverse complement strand
TCGCATAGGCTTCATGTTTTTCCCGGCGTTGATGTGTTTATTCTGCATATTTGTGCCGGATATTCACGCCTCTCCGCAAAGAGAGCCTGACAATCCCGGCAGTCATATAGAAACACAGGAAATACAGCCGGCAGCAAGCGGTCCGGCAACAGGCAATCCGGCAGCAGGCAGCCTAGTTGAAGAAATACGCACTCTAACCGAGACAGGCCGCCTGTCTTCAATGTTGAGCGCGCTGGAGTTAATCAGGAGCAGGGATGTAAGCGGCAGTGATTTTGGCAGAATGATGAACGGAATTAACACAATATTGATAAGGCTTGTTTATCCGGATTCTCCTGTCAGGCTTCCGGCAATCGATCTTCCGCAAACCCATAACTATACCCGTATTATAAGAGAAGCCGAAAGAGGCAATTATACCCGGCCGCCTGCGGATTCAGATGACTTTTTTGAACACATCCTGCCATTTCTGGCAGTTAGTTATCATGTTAATCCGGCTTCCTATCCGGATATTTTAAGAGATTTGGAGAAAGCCGCTGAATTACGGCCGAACTCCGTATTACCTCCGTTTTTTCAGGGGAATATCCATGAACGTCTGGGCAGATTTGCACAGGCCGAAGAATCCTATTTGCGTGCATATAATATTTCCAATGAATGTTATCCGGCGCAGATTGGCATTGCCAGAATCAAAAGATTTACAGGAAACATTCAGGAAGCCTCGGCTATTTTTTCGGATTTGCTGCTCCGTTACCCTGACAGCAATGTAATAAAGCGCCAGCTTGCAATTACATACTATGAAATTCGCGACTGGTCCAGGGCATTGCCTGCGGCGGACGCTATTTTACACTCTGACCCGCAGGACGGGGAATTATTGCTGATTAAAGCGCACATCTTAATAGAACAGGAACAATATTCTCAGGCAAATTTATCCCTGGATTCTTACGCGTCAATAAATTCCAACAACAGAAATTATCTCTTTTTCCGTGCCAGAGTACAGGCTGAGGGGCAAAGAAACCGTGATGCTGCACTTAATTATCTTCGTTCCATTCTTCATACCAACAGCAATGACGCGGAAGCAATGACTTATGCCGCAAAGCTGCTCATGGAGTCGCAGCGTCCCGCAGATATACAGGAAGGAAGAAAATATCTTGAACGCCTGCGTGAAATAGCCGGCTCCTCCATTGAAGTGCTTGGATTAAGCCTTCTGGATGCGGTTAAACGTGAAAGCTGGCAGGAAGCTCAAGGGTATCTGAACCAAATCCTTGTTTCCCGCCGTACCAATAATGATTTGATTAACGCGTATTACATTGAGCGCGGATTGAGAAACAACTCAAGAGCCCTTTCGTTTGCGCAGGAACTGTATGAAAAAGATACTTCAAACAATGAATATACAGCAATTTATATTTCCGCGCTGATTGACAATGGCAGAAGGGAAGAAGCTTCCCGGCTTATAGAAAGCAGACTCAATACGTTAAGCAGCGGAAATATAAAGAGTCAGTTTTATTTTTTTCGCAGCCGCATTCAGTCAAATGATGAAGCCGCTCTAAACGATCTGCGTTCCAGTATTTTTGAAGATCCCAGAAATCTTGATGCCCTGATTGCCATGTTTGAAATTTACCACCGGCAGAGAGAAGAACGCCGTGCGGTATACTATTTACGACAGGCTCTTGCCATTGCGCCTGACAATCCGCGGTTAAAACAATATGAAGAACAATATGCGAGTTTGCTGGGAATTAGATAGAAGCCTCATGCAAACCGGCTGTGCAAACCCAGATAAATGTATTAACATGAAAAAAAGGGGACGGTTATGTTATCACGAGGCGATTTTATATTTACCATAGGTTA
Source organism: Treponema sp. (assembly GCA_031254175.1). GTDB lineage: Bacteria > Spirochaetota > Spirochaetia > Treponematales > Breznakiellaceae > WQXQ01. The sequence continues at coordinate 2,990 of JAIRUY010000176.1, read as the reverse complement.
TGACGGTCCTGCGGCTGTAGTTGACGGACAGGCAAAAAGGCTCTATTCTTCGCTTTCAACCAGGGAACTGGCGGAGAAAGGTTTGTTCCGGGCTGCTTGTTCTTCCGCAATATGGTCAAAAGAGCCAAAAGAACTGGAAAATGTGGCCGAAATCTACAATAAAACCACAAATTCATCTGTACAAACCTCCTCTTTACAGCGGCTTTTTGGCGTTTTTCCTGTAGAAGTTTCCAGGTCAATAGTTTTGTAAAATGCTTGAATAACTCATCTATTTTTGATAAAGTACATGAAAATATAAACTTTTAAGGATGTTACCCATGAATACATTTGTTCTTCCGTTACTAATGGGAATGGGGGGAGCCCAATCAAGTGGAGCCGAAGGAGGAGTCGGCGGTCTTATGAGCTTTCTTCCCTTTGTTTTAATAATAGGTATTTTTTATTTTCTGCTTATCAGACCGCAAAGCAAAAAACGCAAAGAAACCGAACAAATGCTCCGCGCGCTAAAAAAAGGCGACAAAGTAGTTACCATCGGCGGGCTTAACGGAATAATTCAAAGCGTAAAAGAAACAACAGTAATAATTAAGGCTGACGACAATGTAAAACTGGAGTTCCTCAGAAGTGCGATTTCCAGTGTAGTAACAGTATCTAAAGAAAAAGAAGGCAAAATCGAAGATAAAAGCGAAGAAAACGCAGAAGAAGAAAAGTCCGAAGCCGGAGAATAAAAATGAGCAAAAAGTACAGGTTTTTTATTATACTGGCCGTTTTAGGAGTATGTTTTTTATTCCTCTGGCCGACACTGCGCTGGTATTATTTTATACCTGAGGATCAAAAGGCGCTTGCGCTTCAGACCAGAGAACAAATCAGAACTTATGCCCAAAATGTTGCCATCAGGGATTATGAGCGCATAATGGAGGCCGCACGCAGCAATGAAGCTGTTCCCGGCGGCATGGAATATTTGACAGCCATTGCGAAAAAATCAAATAAAAGGCCTCAGCCTGAAACATGGACAGCAAGAACAGTCCTTGAAACTTTTTACAGCAGGGAAGAAGTAAGGAACACAATTGAAAAGAAATACAGCGATGAAGTTTTTGCGTTAAAAGCTCTGCATGGGAAAGCAGTAAAGCTGGGACTTGATCTTTCAGGAGGATTGAGCATTGTATTACAGGCTAACTTTGAATCTCTTCGTGACAGACTGGGGCGTTCTCCAAATGATGAAGACAAATCAAACGCGATGGAAAGCGCATTGGGACTGCTGAACACCCGCATTGACAGTTTTGGCCTTACAGAACCTGTTATCCGCCTTCAGGGCTCAGAGCAAATCTATATTGAAATACCCGGAACCGCCGATCCGGAACTTATCAACGACATAATAATGGGCAAGGGAAGCCTTGCTTTCCATCTTCTTGACGCAGAAGCGACAGAATCATTTAATAGTTTCTACAGAGCCAATCCGGCGGCAGCTTTAGAATTGGTAAACGGAAGAACAACCAATCCTTTCGTTGTACCGGATGATGCAATGATTCTTGGCGTCTACGATAAAGATCGTTACGGACTGGATGAGCAGGCAAGAAATTCAGACGGAAGTTTACAGTATATCGCGGTAAAAAGAGAAATCGGCCTTGACGGCAATCACATAATTAACTCATCTGTTGACCGGGATAATATAGACGGCAGGCCATTGGTAGTTTTTAACTTAAGCAGCGAAGGCGGAAATATTTTTTACGATCTTACATTAGCCAATATAGGAAAAAGCCTTGCCATTGTACTTGATGGAAAAGTAAGATCATATCCCAGAATAAACCAGGGTATCAGCGGCGGCAGCGGGTCAATATCCGGATTTGGAGCTGATGAAGCTCATAGTCTTGCCCTCATTTTAAGGACTGCGGCTTTGCCCGTAGAACTTGAAGTTATAAATCAGCAAAGTATCGGCGCTTCAATGGGAGAAGACACTATCCGTCAGGGACTTTATGCCCTTTTGGGCGGTATCGCTGCTGTTTTTGTTTTTATGTTAATCTATTACAAAACCGCTGGCATTAACGCAATAATAGCCCAGCTTTTGAATTTCTACATCATGTTCAGCGTACTTTCCGCCCTTGGCTTTACATTAACACTTCCTGCCATTGCCGGTTTCATTCTGACAATAGGTATGGCAACAGATGCCAATGTGCTGATTTTTGAACGCATGAAAGAAGAAATTCGTCTTGGCAAAAGCCGAAAGGCGGTGGTTGAAGCCGGATTCAGCAAAGCGTTCTGGGCAATCATGGACTCCAACATTACAACTTTTATTGCGGCAATATTCCTGTCCATGCTTGGCTCCGGTCCCATCAGAGGGTTTGCAATAACGCTTTCTATCGGCGTATTTTCTTCCGTTTTCACATCTCTTTTTGTATCACGGCTTATATTTGATTTTGGCACCGATGTTTTCCGCACTAAAAACGTTTCTGTCAGCTGGTTCCGTATTCAGAGCGAAGCTGCAAAGGGGATCGGTTCATGAAAAAAATTATTCGATTTTCAAAGTTTTTCATTCCTGCCGCAGTTATTTCATGTATTCTTGCCGGTTTGGGCCTTACAGGGTATATCGTTAATAATGGTTTTAATCTTGGTGTGGATTTCCAGGCCGGGCTTATTCAGGAAGTCCAATTGGCGCCAACAGCTTTCAGCATAAAATGGAATGGAACTTCCAATGCCGTTCTGCGTTTTGACAGCACAAGCATTAGCATTGCTGTTTCCGGCGCCGGCACAGAAAACAGAACTTTTTCCTTTTCTTTTAATGAATATAATACTATTGGCTCAATTACTCAGGCCATGATGCGGCAGATTGAAGGACTGGAAATAACCTTAACCGCCAGAGCAAATATCAATTCTCAATGGCTGAAATTCAGCACTTATGGAAATACCGAACTTGGCAGCGCAACGCCTTTTATCGTGCATTATCTTGAGCCTGAAAGCGTCGGTATCCAGATTTCAGATGTAAGAATGGCGATGGCCAG
>JAIRUY010000019.1 GCA_031254175.1 Treponema sp. | reverse complement strand
CCCAATATAATGAGAATATACGCTATTTCCCTTACGCTTTGATAATATTTATCCGCATATAAAACAATAGCCAGATACCAGCCGTTATTAAGCTGCCGGACAAAGAGAACTGCCTCCTTGTCACTGTAATCTTTCGCCTTTCGCTCGGATATTTCTATACCCATCAGTAATTCGTTTTGTATTATCCAGCCGTCATTCATTTGCGTTATATGCCTGCCAACGTATAACGGGTGAGGATGGGCAAGAATGTTAAAATTATTGTCCATCAGTATTCCGTAACTTCCTTCGGAAACGTATGCATTGACGGCATGTCTCCTGATTCTCTCAAGGTTAACATCCAGGCAAACAATGGCAAGCAATGTGCCGTCATCATCAATGATACAACGGGTGAATGTAATGGAAACTTCGCCTGAATAGAAGTCAATATACGGCTGCGTAATGCCTACTTTACCGTTTGCCTTGATCGCTACGTCATACCAGGGACGCTCTTTAACAATATAATCATCAGGCGGTATTCTTCCCACGCCTGAAATCCAGACATCATCAAACACCTGAAAAATACCGTAAATACCCCCAACATAATCCCTGAGCCGGTCGTCGGTAACCATCATATATTGGGTAATACTTTTTAAGTATGTATCTGTTCTTTCCCGGCTGTTATATTGAATAATAATATCCCGTACATTCTCTGTAAGCACAGTTAAAGTCGTCTCCATTTCAATTAGATCGCCTTCGATATAGGCTTGAGTAGTTGTGATTGAGTTTTTAACATCTTTTAGCAGATGTTCACGCTCAATATTGCTCATGTAGTAGTTGCTTAAAAATACCATCAGCCCAAATGCCAGCAATACCGCCAACACCTGTATGCTAAAAACCAGTTTCCATAATTTTTTTAAAATGGGATACATTATTCTCCTTTTCTTGCAGCTTTAAACAGATCTTTTACTTTATAAAAGACATCCGCAATTTTCGGATCATATTGAGTTCCTGAATTTTCCATTATAATTTTTACAGCTTCTTCATCAGTGTATGCTTTTTTATATGGTTTCTCGGAAACAAGCGCATCGTACGCATCTACAATCGCCATTATCCGCCCCTGAAGCGGAATACCTTCTCCCTTTAATTTGTAAGGATAACCGTCTCCGTCCCACCGCTCATGATGGTAGCCGGCAAACAGCTTCGCGTTATTTAAAAAATCACTCTCGCCGGTTCCGGAAATTATTTCGTCAACAATCCGTTCTCCTTCAATTGCGTGTGTCTTCATCAACTCATATTCTTCATCAGTGAGTTTCTCCGGTTTATTCTTGACTAAATCAGTTATGTAAATTTTTCCTAAATCGTGCATACGGGCGGATAGTTTTATTTTTTCTTCGTCCCAATCGGCCATTTTTTCCGCATAAACCCCGTTGGCTTTCATCCCGTTTATCAAAATAACAGTATATTTGGATATCAATTCAATGCGGCCGTTTTCTCCTTTATAATGAGATGTAACCATATCCGCCATAACAGATACTATGCTGTTCTGCAGCCGGCGCAGCAGTAATGTCTTTTGACGAATAATTTCATCAATATTCAAATGTGTCATTATACGATTAAGAAGTACCGGCGCAGAAAACGGTTTTGTAACAAAATCTACAGCTCCCATCTCCAGACCGATAGCTTCAACCGAAGTATCATCACGTCCCGTAAGAAACATAACAGGTATATCTGACCATTGGCTGCTGGATTTTAATTTTTTCAAAGTTTCAAATCCGTCCATATCAGGCATTTCAATATCCAGAAGAAACAGATCCGGGGTAACTTTTTCCAGAAGCTTGAACATTTTTTCAGCGGAAGGCATAGTCATAACGTGGTAATGGTCTTCCAGTGCCGTTTCTGCCATTGATAAATTTGTATCATTATCGTCAATAATAAAAATAGTTTTCATTCCAATACCACCTTATGCTATGGAAACATTCTAAAATTCTATTGTAATTGTTTGCATAATGTCAAGAATAACATTTGTTATTACTGGTATTTAATTTAAATATATGGTAAAAATGGAATATGCCGATAAAAATACCAAAAACATTACCTGCTTTTGAAGCTCTGCTCAATGAACATATTTTTGTAATAACAGAAGATCGCGCGGAAAAGCAGGATATAAGGCCTTTGAGAATAGGCATTGTAAACCTTATGCCAACCACTTTAGACACGGAAATTCAGCTGCTGCGGCTTCTTGGCAGCAGCCCGTTGCAGGTAGATATAACGTTTTTAAGAATGGGCAGCCATACATCAAAGAACGCGCCTCCCGGACACCTTGAAAAATTTTATATCAGCGCCGAAGAAATTGTATGCCTGAAAATACATTTTGACGGACTTATTATTACAGGAGCGCCTGTAGAAACCCTTCCTTTTGAGGAGGTTGATTACTGGGATGAGTTCGCGAAAATAATTGACTATTCGGAAAAAAACGTTTTTTCCGTCATGCACATTTGCTGGGGAGCGCAGGCCGGTCTTTACCGCCGATATAATATCCCAAAAAGACCGCTTGAAAAAAAACTTTTTGGCATTTTCCCTCATGGTATTAATGAACATCACCATTCTCTTTTTCGCGGATTTGATGATGAGTTTCTCGCGCCTTTA
>JAIRUY010000134.1 GCA_031254175.1 Treponema sp. | reverse complement strand
TGATGTATTTAATGATTTAAGGAAAAAAATAACAACGGATTGGTAATCCGCAAATGGCTAAAAAAATAACAGAATCCAAAGAATATTTTGTAAATATGACTCAAAATGCGGAAAAGGATCTGGATGAAATAATTGTTTTTATTGCGCAAAATAATCCACAAAATGCACTAAAAATAATGGAAAAAATCAAAGTAAAAATTAATTCATTGGATCATTTTCCGTACAGGGGAACATATGTTCCGGAGCTGCTTAAAAGAAACATAAAGGATTATAGACAAATTACAGAAAATCCCTGGAAAATCATTTATAAAATTAATGGTAATATTGTAAATGTATTAACGATAATAGATTCAAGAAGAAATTTACAAGATATACTAATTAAAAAATTATTGAAATAAGGCCAATTGAACGATCAGACCAACAGTGACAGGAACAGCCAAATTGTCATAATCATCCAGCGGCATAGCTTCAACAACCATTGCGGTAAAGGCGGCAATGGCTGAAATTCGCACACTATTTGAAACAGCATAAGCGCTTATAAAAACCGCGGTAAAACAGGCAATTGAGCCTTCAACGCTTTTCCCGCAAAGAATGGCAGGACGCCAATTCCCGGAGAATTTTCCGACTAAACTTGCAAATCCATCACCGAAAGCGAGGGCGTAAATGGCGATAGCTGCCGTTTGAGGCGGAAATAAAAAAAGAGCAAGAAAAGCGCCTAAACCCAGGGTTACAGGCCCCATAATAAAACTTCCCGCATCTCCGGGTCTTGATGCCATTCTGGTTATGGAAGAAATAACAGGAACTTTTGTGCCGGAAAGACGCAAATACTCCATAAGTGTATAGCAGCAAACGCCCGCCATCAGAAAAAACAATGTAAACTGCCTGTTTACGGCAGCCATTAAGGGGCTGAAGGCGATAAGAAAATGGATAGCTTTCCTGATAATCTCGGACTTTAATTCGCCAATACCCTTCTTTGAGGCGGAGAAAACAGAAAACTTTTGAAGTTTTAATTTTATCAATAATATACCCTGCTGTACTATGTTATATCAAACATAAAATATTTAATCAAGTTACATAAATTATGATATTTTTTCGGGAAATTTCCCTATAATGCTAAATATCCAGCCATGATCGGGAATCGAACCCGAGACCTGCGCATTACGAGTGCGCCGCTCTGCCATCTGAGCCATCATGGCGTTTGTTAAATTATATCAATTTTAGATGCTTATATTCAATATTCCTGCGCAAACTCAAAAAGTCAATTCTATTGCGCCCACAGGCCTTATTCTTAGAGGCGTTACTGAACCTGCGCCGAAAACTTTTTCCATTTTTGTCTTATACGCATTTATTGCATCAAGCGGAAGATATACCTGTATGGTACCGGCAAAACCTCCTCCGTGAACTCTGCAAGCGCCTTGTAATTTTTGCTTTTGCAGGAATTCTTTTGTCAAAGCAAGGGCAACGCAAATGCCCTGCGAATCAAGATACTGTGCGGAGTATACATTTTGCAAAAGCTGCCATGAAGAATCGCCGGACTGATTGACCAAATCCAAAAAAGCAAACATTGCCTGCTGCTTTGCAGAGTGTGTGGCGGCATTTTCCATTTCATTTAAAATACTTGCCATGGCCTCTACCCGTATATTTTCATCAAAGAAATGCAATGAACGTAAAAATGCCCTGTCTCCAGACGCTTTTCGTATTTCCGAAGCGCTTGACAAAAAAACTTCTTTTTCCAGTTCTCCCAGTACGGATTTGCCAAAAAACGCGGCTGCTTTTTTCATTTCAGCGGGAATTGACGCGTAATCAGGAGTTAAATCGGCATGACTGCCGCCGGAGTCCACTACGCATAAAGCGTAACCGGCGGCGGCAGGATCAAAATTTATTTGTTTTACTGAAGGGCATACCGCATTGGCAAAGTCAATGGCGACAACGCCGCCTGAAGCGCATGCTGTTTGATCCATCAGCCCGCATGGTTTTCCAAAATAGACATTTTCTGCAATCTGGCCAATTTGCGCAATTTCCAAAGCGCTTCGTTTTCCTTCGCCGTGCTCTGAAAATTGTTGAGGGTACAGAGAATCAAAAATGCGGCCAATAAGTACTTCCACCGCCGCTGATGATGAAAGTCCTGATCCGGGCAATACGGTTGAAGTCGCGTTAGCCGAAAATCCTCCGATTGTGTAATCGCCGGGCTTCCCGTTGCGGCGGTTTAATTCGGCGGCAATTCCTCTGACAAGAGCTTCTGTTGTTCCTTCTTCTATATGTTTTGGCAGCAGATCAGAAGCTCCGGATGAATCTTTTAAATCTACAACTACATCAGGATAACCTGTGGAGCGGAAAAATACTCTGTTGTCATTTCGTTTCTGTACAATTGCAACGCTGTCCAGCTGGATGGATGCAGCCAAAACCTTTCCTCTGTTATGATCGGTGTGATTTCCTGCAAGTTCGGTTCTTCCCGGCGCGCTAAACACCCGAAGTTTTTCTGTTTCGTTTATCTGACCTTTTGGCATTTCTGTTATTAATTTGCGGTAACGCTGTCTGGCAGCGTCAATTTCATCTTTTCCGTAAAGTTCTGAAAAAATACCTGCCGCGCTATCAGAATCGATTTTATTTAGAAGCTCTTTTTCATTCATAATTTTTTTCTTTTGCCATGAAGACTTTTAGATAGTCAAAAAATGATATAATGGAAATGATAACTGAAATAATAAAGATGATATTGGCGCCAATTCTAAAATATGGAAGCAGAAATTCAAAGACAGACAGCCGCTGAAAACTTGCAAAAAGAAGAGCTGCGCCTGCTGCAATTATATAAGAAACAGTTTTTACTTTGCCGCTCATACGGGCGCCCAAAACGATACCTTTTCTTAACAGCAGATTGCGAAGGAAAAGGATGCCGAACTCACGGTAGATGATCAGCAGGAAAAGGATAGCCGGAAAAATACCGTCGATTACAAAACACAGGAAACAGGTAATTTGCAGGAGCGTGTCGGCAAAAGGATCAAAAAATTTTCCAAAGTCGGAGGTTTCGTTAAGTTTACGGGCAGCCAAACCGTCAAGCAGATCGGTTACTTCCGAAACAATAAAAATAAACCAAAGGACGGGCACTGTCCATGCTGCGCCGTGAACAAACCATAAAGGGAAAAATTCAGGCAGCAGATAAATTATAAAAAAAACGGGAGCAAGAATTATTCGTGAAAATGTTAGTTTGTTTGCCAAGCCCATGATTAATTTTGTCTCATTCAGGCTAATGTGTCAATAACTTTGGAGACAGAGCTCAATCAGCCCTTTTTCCGGAAGAATCTTTAACTTCAACAAGAATGGGAATCAGCGAAAAACCCAATTCTTTGCGTATTTTGTTTCGTAAATAAGATATATATGTTTCATTAACCGCTCTTAAACGTGAGGCAAAAAGGATAATATGAACAGGATTGGCAGATTTCTGCACCGCATATTTTATTTTAAATCTGGTTTTTGGGCCTGACGGAGGAGGAGATTCCAAAAGCCATTTTTCAAGCGCCTGATTTAACCGGGCGGTTCCAATGCGGAGATTTAACTGGCGGTGCATTTTTATTATTGTATTCAATAATTTATCAACTCCGGTTCCGTTTTTTGCGCTGATAGGGATAATCGGCGCATACTCCATTTGCCCAAATTGAAAATGAATTCTGTCTGTAATAGTTTTGAGAATTTTCTTTTCTTGGGGCATAGCGGATTTATTTCCTGCCGGCGCACGTAAAGAATTTGATTTTTCATCGTCTTCGGCGGTCAGCACATCCCATTTGTTAAGCGCCATTACAATGCCTCTTCCTTTGTCGTGCGCCAAAGCCGCGATCTTCTTGTCTTGATCGGTAAGCCCTTCCTCTGCGTCAATCATCAGAACAACAATGTCTGATTCATTTATGGTTTTGATGGCTCGGTTTACTGAATAATATTCAATATTTTCAGTGACTTTTGCTTTTCGGCGAATTCCTGCTGTATCCAAAATAACGAAGTTTTGAGATTTCCATGAAAAGCTGCCCTCAACAGTGTCTCTGGTTGTGCCGGGAATTTTACTTACTATTGAAGCGCTGGTTGATGTCAGGCGGTTTGAAAGCGTAGATTTCCCTGTATTGGGTTTGCCAAGAAGGGTGATTCTGACAGGTGTCTGTTCCTGAGTTTCCTCTACATTGGAAAAATCAAGACGATTAATGATTTCCTGTTCAAGTTCTCCCACATTATCACCATGTTCGGCGGAGATCATAAAAACTTTATCAAAGCCAAAGGAAAGAACATTCCAGGCATCAGACTGCCGTCTGCCTCCTTCTGTTTTATTTACTGCTGCGATAAGTTTATCGCGGTACGGACGCAAAAGGGCGATAAATTCTTCGTCTTCGCTTGTTATTTCTCCGGCTTCAAGAATCAGAATGACAAGATCAGCTTTTTTTATTGCGGCAATAGTTTTTTCAACTACCAGCTTGTCTATGCTTTCACTTTCAGCTAACTTAAAACCGCCGGTGTCGATGAGCCTGACAGGTTTTTCGTTAATTATGCAGTCTGCTTCTACCGGATCGCGTGTTACGCCGGGTGTCGGATCGGTAATGGCTCTGCGTTTACGCAATAGGCGGTTAAAGAGCGTGGACTTTCCAACATTGGGGCGTCCGGCGAGGACTACTGTGGGAAGGTTTTGGTATTTACGTTTGGCGGCTGCTGGTAGTTTGACATTTGGCAGCTCTACAGTTAGCTCTGTCCCCATTTTTTACTTCTCTCCATAAAGATAGTTTTTGGACTTCCGCCAGTTTAACGGATAGCGTGTTAAGCCGTAAAGTTATTCGTTAATGCTAACGGTGTAGCATATATAAGCGCAGAATGTCTACGGCGTCTGTTGATAAAAAGCTTCAAATACTACGGTTTGGTTAGGCGGGTTCTGTCCCCAAAAAACATCCTTGCTTCAAGCCCTGATTTCTGCTATTGCTTATAGTTAATGAAAGCGTATCTGGACATCGTACAAAGAATTCTTGACAGCGGTTTTCTTAAAATTAACAGAACCGGCATTGACGCTCTCACTATTGCCGGAGCTATATTTGAACACGATATGGCAGACGGCTTTCCGCTGTTAACCACAAAAAAAGTACCTTTCCGCCTTGTGGCTTCTGAGCTGGAATTCTTCATTCGCGGCATAACCGACAAACAGTGGCTTCAGGAACAGGGCAATCATATTTGGGACGAATGGTGCAGTTCTGATGCGGTTCCGTACGCTAACGATGAGCAAACCAAGGCTAGGATGAAAGAAGAACGGGAACTGGGGCCTGTTTATGGGTGGCAATGGCGTAATTTCGGGGCAAAATACACAGCTTTCGACCTGCCTCCTGACGGACAGAGCTGTGACCAGCTAAAACAGCTGATACAGACTTTAAAAACCGATCCGGAAAGCCGGCGAATGATTGTCAGCGCGTGGAATCCCTTTGACCTTCCCCGTATGGCATTGCCGCCCTGTCATTACGCTTTTCAGGTGACAGTAATAAACGGAAAGCTGAACCTGCTTTGGAATCAACGCTCGGTGGATGTTGCCCTTGGATTACCGTTCAACATTGCAAGCTATGGGCTGCTTCTGCATTTGCTTGCAAAGGAAAGTTGTCTTGCCGAAGGCAGACTAATCGGCTTTTTAGGCGATGTTCATATCTATGTGAACCACATTGAAGCAATTCGCCGGCAATGTTCCCGTTCTCCAAAAACCTTGCCGTGTATAAAAACGCTTGATTTTACTTCGATATTTGACTGGCATTATGGCGACTCATTTATCGAAAATTACGAGCCTCACCCAGCCATAAAATTTGACATTGCGGTCTAACCATGCAGGAAATTATCATTATTGCCGCAATGGCAGAAAATCGGGTAATTGGCAAAAACAATTTATTGCCTTGGTCGATTAAAGAGGATATGGTTCATTTCCGCGAATTGACAAAGGGCAGTCCGTGCATCATGGGCAGGAAAACATGGGAGTCCCTCCCAAGAAAGCCCCTTCCCGGGCGGTTAAATATCATAGTTTCCGGGAGCAGCTCTGTCCCTAAGGACGAGCTTTGTCCCCAAGAACGAGCTCTGTCCCCAAAAGAGCCAAAAGTAATAATCTTTCCTTCTTTAACCTCAGCCATTAAACATTGTGTCTCTTATGAAAAGATATTTATCTGCGGAGGAGAGACAATTTACAGGCAAGCGCTTGCATTTGCCAATAAAATTGAGCTTACATTGATACATAGGGAGTACGAGGGTGATGCTTTTTTCCCCGAAATAGATACCGGCTGCTGGAAACCGGTAAACACTGTCAATTTTGACACTTTTTCATTTATCACCTATAATAAAATCTGATTTTTTCAGGAGGTAAAACATGAAAGGTCCAATATTAGTTGTGCTTGCCGCAGGAATGGGAAGCCGTTACGGCGGGCTTAAACAAATGGACAAAATAGGAAAAAACGGCGAAGTGCTGCTTGATTATTCTGTTTTCGATGCTGTTAGATCAGGCTTTGAAAAAATTGTATTCATTATACGCCATGATATTGAAAAAGATTTTTCTGAACAGGTTCTCGCAAGGATGGGCTCAAAAGTAAAATGCGAGCTGGCTTTTCAGGATGCGGACAGCCTGATTCCTCCCGATATTTTTGCGGCTGCTCAAAAAGCGGGAAGAACCAAGCCGTGGGGAACAGCTCATGCCCTGCTTTGCGCGGCGGACAATGTTGATGCTCCGTTTACTGTTATAAATGCGGATGATTTCTACGGAAGAGAGGCTTTTACCGTTATGGGCAAACATTTTTATGGCTCTGATGCCGGGACATCTGCAATCGTTCCATATCAGCTTGAAAAAACACTCAGTCCTCAGGGAACAGTGTCACGAGGAGTATGCGAAGTTGATAAAGGTTTTCTTGTCAGTGTTGATGAGCTGACAGCTATCGAAAAAAAAGACGGACGTATTTTTAACACTGCCTCAGACGGCTCTGTGCGCAATCTTTCTTCCGAAACGCCGGTATCAATGAATTTCTGGGGGTTTTCTCCTGACATTCTGCCGGAATTTCAAAAATATTTTGATGATTATCTTAAAGTTTTTGCGGCGGACATCGAAGGACAGATTAAAACTGAATGTTTTATTCCAAAGGCAGTTGATTACTTTTTAAAGCAGGGGATTATCAAAGTCAAAGTTCTTCCGGCTAATTCTGACTGGTTCGGCGTTACATACAAAGAAGACCGTGAAGCGGCGGTTAAAAAAATTGAAAAATTGACTGCCGATGGTGTATATCCGGCTTCTCTTTGGTAATATTGAGAAGCAAAATGGAAATAATAAACATTGTCAAATTGACTGGTATCGGAATTATTCTGGGTATTACTACCGTTATCCCGGGATTTTCAATGGGTACAATGGCAGTAGTATTTAATGTATACAGCCGCTTAATAGAAGTTATTACTCCGAATCTAAAAAAATTATTTGCTTCATGGAAATTTCTGCTGCCATTGCTGGCAGGCTGTTTTGCCGGAATATTTTTATTCAGCAAAATAATTATTATTTTGTTTGAGAATCATCCAATTCCAACCAACTGGTTTTTTATCGGCCTGATTACAGGCAGCATACCGTTGATTTATCGCGGAATAAGAAAGCCGTCATCTCGGCTGCCGTATTTGTCATCCGTAATTTGCGCTGTGCTTGCGCTGGCGTTAATGGTCGTAATGGCTGTTGTTAAACCCGTTGAAGAAACAGCCGTATACACGATTCTTACACCGCAGGTTTTTGGATTGCTTGCCGGCGGCGGAGCAATTGCCGCAATAGCAATAATCATCCCAGGGATTTCGGGCGCATTTTTGCTTCTTGTTCTTGGGTTATACCGTACTGCTCTTCAGGCTGTTTCTGATTTAAATATTTTGATTCTCTTTCCGTTGATGTTCGGGGCTGTTTTTGGGCTGTTGGCCGGCGCCGCATTTATTCGTTTTTTGCTTTCAAAAGTACCCAAAGAAACTTACGGCGCCATTTTAGGTCTTGTTGTTGGTTCTGTTGTTGTTTTATTTCAAGGGTTTGGAACCGGTTCTACGATAATTTTTTCTACATTGTGTTTTCTTGCCGGATGCATTATTTCGTTTTTTTGGGGAAAAAGGGAATAGATTGAGCTTGTCCCAAAACTCGGTTAGTTTTGGACAAGCTCTTGGAAAAAGCGGCCTTTAGGCCGCTTTTTCATGTAAATCTAAAGTAGCTTTCCCAAAAACTGAAGTTTTGGGAAAGCCTCAATTTTCAATAATTATTAAGGGGTATTACAATGAAACCAAAAATTGATGATAAAAAATGCGGTGCAGGTAAAGATATATGCAAAATAATAAAAAATTGTCCTGTTGGGGCTGTTGCATATACAGAAGTTGATGAGCCCATATATGATAGAAATGTTGATTGTAATTGCGTATCTTCTGATACTGAAAAAAGTACAAACGATGCAGATTGCGGCTGTAGCGGCGGTTGTGCTGATGATATAAACGGCTGCGGCGGATCGCCTTACAGCAGAATTATTATTGATTATTCTAAATGTAATGGGTGCGGTATTTGTGCTGAAATGTGCTGCGGTAATGCTGTTAATATGATTGAATAAAGAGCAGCCCAAAAAACACATTTATGGGTTAAAAAGGTTCTTGACATTTTTTTTCAGTATCCTTATATTCATAATTATGACACATTTGCAAAATTTGTCATATAGTATTGTTTCTATAAATCAGCTCTGTCCCTGTTGGTCAGCAATAAAATCGTGCAACCGGTTTTGTCTCCACCAGTCGAAATATAGGGGTAACAATGGCAATTGAAATAATAGGAACAGGACGGGCTGTGCCTGCCAGAAAGGTAACAAATGATGAACTTGCACAGCGGATTGATACAAGTGATGAATGGATTCGATCCCATACAGGGATCGGCTCCCGTCATATTGCCGATGAAAATACGGCAGCGAGCGATTTGGGGGCTGCGGCAGGGCTGCAGGCGCTTAACTGGGCGGTAGAACAGGGCGCTGTAACCGAAAAAAGTGCGGAAGAACTGGTTCTGTCCCTCGATTTAATTATTGCCGGCTCAACAACGCATGACTTTTACGGCTGCCCTGCGACATCGTGTATTATTCAACACATTCTGGGGGCTAAAAATGCTGCCGCTATGGATATTGCCTCGGCTTGTTCCGGTTTTATTTACAGTTTGGAGACAGCCGCCGCTCTTTTAAGTGCTGATCCAAGGCGTAAACGGGCGTTAATTGTGGGGACAGAGCTGCTTTCCCGTGTTACAAACTGGGAAGACCGTTCATCCTGCGTTCTTTTTGGTGATGGCGCCGGAGCGGTATTGATAGAGAAAACTGCAGCCGCGGAAAAGACAGGTCTTTTGCGTACAGTTTTGGGAGCTGATGGTTCGGGCTGGGAACATCTCATTATTCGCCGCGGCGGAAGCAGAGAACCCTGGAAGACAGGGGAAATTGTAGACACCGGAGGAACTGTTACCATGAACGGACAGGCTGTCTATAATTTTGCCGTTGGGATTATAACTGAAACAATTGCAAAAATAATGAAAGAAGAAAATATCGGTATCGATGACATAAAACGCATCATTCCCCATCAGGCAAACGCAAGAATTGTTCAGGCAGCGGGAAAAAGGCTAAAAATACCGGAAGAAAAATTTTATCTGAATTTAGAGGAATATGCCAACACTTCTTCGGCATCTATTCCCATTGCTTTGGATGAACTTAACCGCTGCGGCGCCATTAAAAAAGGCGACCTGATTTTGACGGTAGGTTTTGGCGCAGGGCTTACTTACGGAGGAAACTTAATCAGATGGTAGGGAATGTAAAATGACAAAAAAAACAGTTTTTTTCTTTCCGGGTCAGGGAGCTCAATATCCCGGTATGGCTTTGGATTTAATTGAAGTATCGGCAGGAGCAAAAAAAGTTTTTGAAACCGCATCGGAAGTTCTCGGCAGAGACATGGTAAAAACGATTCGTGATTCTGATGCGGAAACTTTAAAACGTACGGATGTTTCCCAAAGCGCTATAAGCGCCGCGTCATTAGCCGCAGCCGCGTATCTTCGGGAATGTGGCATTGTTCCCTCCGTTTGTGCGGGATTTAGTTTGGGAGAATATCCCGCATTGGCCTGTGCGGGCATAATCAGCACAGAAGACTGTTTTCGCCTGACAAACGAAAGAGGCAGGGCTATGCAGGCTGTAGTTGATAAAATGCAGAAGGAAGGCGGCGATGCTCCCGGCATGGCTGCCGTTATGGGACTTGCACCTGAACAGGTGGAAGCCCTCATAGCCGACTGGAAAAACAGCGGACAAATCTCCGATCTTTATGCTGCAAATATCAATTCATCTGTGCAGACTGTGGTATCAGGCAGCGCTGCCGCCTTGCTTAAAGCGGAAAACCTGTTTAAAGAAGCGGGCGCTCGCCGATTCCTTCGTCTGAAAGTTGCAGGTCCTTTCCACTCGCCGTTTATGAAAGAAGCGGCATTGGCTTTTGCGCCGGCGCTTGAAAAAATTACCTTCAATGATCCGGCTGTTGCGCTCTTTTCAAACGTTACAGGGAAACAAATAAAAAGCGGCGCAGAAGCAAAAGCTCTTTGTCTGCGGCAAATTACAGAAGGAGTACGCTGGACAGATGAAGAAGCGGCGATTGCCGAATTGCTGCCGGATTTACAAACCGCCGAAGGAAGGCATTTACTTCTGGAAGTAGGGCCGGGTAAAGTTTTACAGGGATTATGGAAAGACACAGGAAGCTCTGTCCCTCTTTTTACGGCGGGAACTGCGGCGGAAATATCTGAAATAACCAAGTTAATGGAAAAATAAAGAAGAAAGGAGTAAGCATGAAACTTGAAAATAAAAAAGCCCTTGTTACCGGCGCTTCAAGGGGCATAGGCAAAACGATAACAGAAAAGTTCATTGCAGAAGGCGCTGAGGTTTGGGGTCTTTCCGCAAGAGAACCCGGAGATCTGAAGGAACGCATCGAAAGAGCCGGAGGAAAACTCCATTGGTTAAATGCCGACCTCGGAAAAACAAACGAAGTCGAAGCAGTCATAGAAGCAGCCGTCAAAGCATCAGGCGGCTTTGACATTCTGGTAAACAACGCCGGTATAACAAAAGATAATCTTTCATTCAGGATGTCTGTTGAAGACTGGCAGAAAGTATTGGACATAAATCTCACCGCGGCATTTCTCATTGCCCGCACAATAGGCCGTGACATGATTCGCAGACGTTCCGGTTCAATTATCAATATGTCCAGTGTTGTGGGAATTCACGGTAACGGCGGGCAGGCAAATTATGCGGCAAGCAAAGCGGGGCTTATTGGCGTAACAAAGAGCCTTGCTCAGGAAGTGGCAAGCCGCGGCGTCAGGGTAAACGCCATCGCTCCGGGTTATATTGAATCTGACATGACTGCGGCTATTCCGGAGGAAGCTAAAAATAAAATGATCGATTCCATTCCATTAAAGCGGACAGGCAGGCCGGAAGATGTTGCGGACGCCGCTCTCTTTTTTGCTTCGGAATCTTCTTCATATATAACAGGACAAGTATTGTCTGTAGACGGCGGAATGTTTTTCTAGGGAGAAAATATGAAAAAAAAAGTAGTTGTAACAGGAATGGGAGTTATTTCTCCTGTTGGAAATTCGGTTGAAAGTTTTTCAGCAGCCTTAAAAGTGGGGAAAAGCGGGATTTCAAAAATTACATCTTTTGATACAACGGGTTTTGATGTAAAGATAGCCGGAGAAATACGGGATTTTGATCCCGGTTTGTGGATCGAAAAAAAAGAAGCCCGCAAGATGGCGCGGTTTACCCAGTTTGCCGTTGCTGCGGCGGAACAGGCGCTTTTACATGCCGGGCTGCTTGTAAAAGACAGCGAGGGCAAGCGTCTATCCTGTGATCCCGATATGACAGGAATTGTTTTGGGAAATGGTATCGGCGGTTTTGAAATAACAACAGAATCTTTTAAAAAACTTTTTGATCAGGGGCCAAAACGTATGCTTCCCCTCACCATACCTTTGCTCATCGGCAATGAAGCTGCCGGAAACATTTCCATGATCTATGGAACAAGAGGGCCTGCCTTTACTCAGGTAACAGCCTGCGCGTCAGGAACCGATTCACTTGGCCAGGCGCTTGATTTGATTCGAAACGGCCGGTGTGACGTGGTCATTTCCGGTGGCACTGAAGCCTGCATAGTTCCGTTCAGCATCGGCGGTTTCCAGATGTTAAAAGCGCTTTCTACAAAACGCAATGACGAACCGGAAAAAGCATGCCGTCCGTTTGACAAAGACCGGGATGGTTTTGTTTTGGGAGAGGGTGCCGGCGTGCTTGTTCTTGAAAGTGAAGAACATGCGAAAAAACGGGGAGCTGACATTCTTGCGGAATTTGCAGGTTACGGCGCCACCGCTGACGCATTTCACATCACGTCTCCGGATCCTGAAGGAAGAGGCGGCGGTTTGGCAATAGCCAGAGCAATTCAGGATGCGGACTTAAAGCCGCAGGACATTCAATATTACAATGCCCACGGTACTTCAACAGAGATAAACGATCCTGTCGAAACAAAAATGATAAAAAACGCTTTTGGCGATCATGCCTATAAACTAAAAGTTTCCAGCATCAAAAGCATGACCGGCCACTGTGTTGCAGGTTCCGGCGGCCTTGAAGCAATTTCCTGCATTCTTGCTGTCAGGGAAAGTTTCTTTCCTCCTACAATCAACCTTGACGAACCGGACGCGGCATGTGATTTGGACTATGTGCCCAACAAGGCGCAGGATGGCGTAATAAATGCGGCTGCTTCAGGAAGCCTTGGATTTGGCGGCCATAACGGAGCTGTGGTATTTAA
>JAIRUY010000091.1 GCA_031254175.1 Treponema sp. | reverse complement strand
ATAAATACATCATTATCATATGATGCCGATGGGAATTTAGTAGACACTTCAGAGGACGGTACTGTTACAGGCGTTGCCGTGAAAGTATTGCCTCAAGGCGGCAGTTTTTCTATGCAGTATAATAATGCTTCCGGTTTTTCAGGGCCGTTCAGAATCAGCGCAGGAGATATGATGAGGCGGAGAGTGTTTGAGAACACCCAAACGAGAGTAAACAAGCTTATTTCCGTTGATAGTTTCAGGGCAGCTTTATTGCCGGAAAAAGAAAATGATTAACAGGCATTTTCTTTTTGCTTTGCTGTTTTTCTTTGCTGCCGCGGCGTTGTTTGCAGGCGGCAAAAAAGAAAAAGCTCCGCCAGGACCAAAAATTATTCAGATAACAGGAGTGGTTCGTCTTGTCGGAGCAAGCCCTTTTTCCGAAATTGTTGTTTCAAACTCTGATGGCCGCTGGCATATTGCAGACGGTGAGAGTCATTTGCTTTTCGATATGCAGCATCAGACAGTAACGGTAGAAGGCGAAGAATTTGTTGAAGAACTCAGATGGGCAAACGGCCAATCCGCCGGTACACGCCGCACATTAAAAAACATCAGGATTCTTGACGGGTCTTAAAAAATCGACTTAATTGCCGTTTGAGTCATGCTGTCGCACATTTCGTTGAACTCGTTGCCGGCGTGTCCTTTGATCCAATTCATTCAGATATACATTCTCCCTTGTGCCACATTTTAATACACAGCCCAAAGTAGGACGTAATGATCCATGCCCTTGCGGCAGCGGAAAAAAATACAAATTATGCCATGACAGATATATTTTTTGACAATATAGTATATTTTATTGATAAATAGTAGAATTCTCTTGACAATATAGTAGAATTTTTTGATAAATAGTGATATAATCGAATTAGTAGCTTAGTTGTTCACAATCAAAATAAAGTCTTGCATTTTTCGGGCTAAAGCCCTGCAAAAATGCGGTTTTTTGAGGAAGTTGTTCGGAAAACAATGTATCTTCGATTTGCAGTTTCCGAACAACTCTAATATTTTAGGGGAGAAATTATAATGAAAAAGTTAATTGTAATAACGGCTGTTTTGTCGCTTTTCGCATTGTCCTGCGGCGATGGCGGTGGTGGAAGAGGTGGCGGCAGCGGACCCCAACGCGGCGGATTTAGCGGATCTGTCGCTGTTACAGCCGGCACCAAACAAATAGAAAATTTCCTGGCGCAGGATTTATCAAACGATCGTGGTGATTTCTATACAGTTACAGCTACTCATTTTGCTTCAAGCCCGCGGTGTGATGTCTGGGTTGAAAATGGCTCCGGCATATCCGAGGCTATAGCAATAGAAATAGCCAGAGAGTACAGTAATAATATTTATTTAAAAATAATGAATAATTTTGGCTGGCGGGATAATTTTTCCGTAAACGGCCTGGTTATGAGTTTTAATACTCTGTCATTGGCAAATTGGCGTCTTGACGGAAGTTTAGAAAAAGAAAAGTTAACGATTCTCCTGTTGGATATAAAAGGCAGTTCCTCCGGCAACAGTGTCGTTGCAGGATATTTTTGGGCGGGTAATTTTCTTTCAAAAGCCTCTGAACCAAATTCCAATGAATGTGCCATGATCTATATGAATGTGAACCCTGCAGTCGGCAGACCCGCAACAGCAAGCTTTTATGGGACACTTGCACATGAAATGCAGCATCTTCTGAATTCTATAACTTCTACCGTATACAGAGGCGGCAGTTCCATGGATACATGGATTGATGAAGGCCTTTCTGAAGTGGCGGAATATATATACAGCGGCAAAGATACTTCAGATCGTATTGGTTATTATAAAGCTGATCCTACAGGGCTGATAAAACAAGGCAATAATTTTTTTGTATGGGACAATCGTTCCGATCCAAAAACAGGCGGTGACCCTGATGCCGCATTGGATGATTACGCAACAGCATATCTTTTTTTCCGGTGGCTGGGTCTGCAGGCAGGCAATAAAATTTACTTTGATATCATTGTTTCAAACCAGAATGACTACGGAGCCATAACAAACAGTTTAAATGCCGGTGTTTCCGGTCAAGGTTATAATGACTGGGAGACTGTTCTCAGGACATGGTATGCGGCTAATTATATTAATAGCCCCTCAGGGCCTTATGGTTACAGGAGGAAAATCAACGGTCTTACAAAACATTATGCTCCTACCGGAATTGATAGAATTAAGCTTTATCCGGGAGAAGGTGTTTTTAGTTTAATTGAGACAGAGCCTTCATTGTTAATCGGACCAAACATAAGATATGCAGGTCTGAATGCAGCCACGGTACCACCACAGGTTAACACATCGGGAGGAACATACACCGGCACACTTCTCACCTATAATATAAATACATCATTATCATATGATGCCGATGGGAATTTAGTAGACACTTCAGAGGACGGTACTGTTACAGGCGTTGCCGTGAAAGTATTGCCTCAAGGCAGCAGTTTTTCTATGCAGTATAATGCTTCCGGTTTTTCAGGGCCGTTCAGAATCAGTGCAGGAGATATGATGCGGAGGAGAGGATTTGAGAAAACCCAAACGGGAGGAAACAAGTTTGTTTTCGATGATGGTTTCAGGGCAGTTTTATTGCCGGAAAAAGAAAATGATTAACAGGCATTTGCTTTTCGATATGCAGCACCGGACAGTAACGGTAGAAGGCGAAGAATTTGTTGAAGAACTCAGATGGGCAACCGTACAATCTGCCGGTACACGCCGCACATTGAAAAACATCAGGATTTTTGACGGGTCTTAAGAAATCGACTTAATCGCCGTTTGAGTCATGCTGTCGCACATTTCGTTGAACTCGTTTCCGGCATGTCCCTTGACCCATTCCCATGAAATCTCAAATTCTGCGGCAAGGGAATCAAGCTGTGTCCACAGCTCCTGATTTTTTACCGGTTTTTTATCGGCGGTTCTCCATGAATTGCGTTTCCAGTTGTGTATCCATTCTGTAATGCCTTTTTGCACATACTGGGAATCGGTGTACACAACGGCTTTAAGCGGGAAGCCTTCAATTGTTTTTAATGCGCGTAACGCTTCGATAACGGCTGTCAGCTCCATTTTGTTGTTTGTCGTGTTTTTTTCCGCACCGTGCTTTTTTTCGATGATTTCGCTGTCTTGAGAAATTTGCCTGATAATGACATAAGCCCAGCCGCCGGGGCCCGGATTGCCCGAACAGCCTCCGTCAGTATAAATTTTTAAAGGTACATCATTCATTCAGGGATATATTCTCCCTTGTGCCACATTTCAATTCTTTCCCAGGCGGCGTTAATTCTTGCCGTTCTTGTCGTTGCTTTTTTAAAATTAACTTCGTTTCCGGCGTGGTGATCGGGGTGATGGATTTTTAAAAGATTTTTATAGGCAGCCTTGCATGTTTCAAGGTCTGCGCCAAAGGGAACTTCAAGGCATCCAAAATCAATGCGTAATTCTTTTGGCGGGAGTTTAACTTCGGCCGTTTGCTC
>JAIRUY010000074.1 GCA_031254175.1 Treponema sp. | reverse complement strand
TAATACTTTTGACGGCAGTTCTGCTGGCAAATCTGATCAATCGCTTTCTGCCGTCATTGTCCGTGCCGATTGTGCAGATGATTCTCGGCGCGCTGTTTTCAATTATTCTTTTCGGCGCGTTTGGCTCTGATTTTGAAATGGAACCGGAACTTTTCTTCGTCCTGTTTCTCTCGCCGCTGGTTTTTCAGTCAACCATGAAAGCAGACAAAAAAACAATGGGAGGAATGATCAATCCAATTGTCATGGCAGCAGTTGTGCTGGTTTTTGTTACAGTTGTTATTGTGGGATATTTTACGCATTTCCTTATCCCTTCGATTCCTTTGGCGGCGGCGTTTGCTCTTGCAGGAGCGCTGGGGCCAACCGATGTAGTCGCCGTTGAGGCGGTGGCGCACCGTGTATCACTGCCGCGCAGACTCATGAGTATTCTGTCGGGAGAATCAATTATCAATGACGCAACCGGCATTGTATGTTTTCAGTTTGCAATTGCCGCCGCGGCGACAGGTTCATTTTACATTTATCAAGGAGTAACCAGCTTTTTATTTTTAGCCGTCGGCGGCGCGGCTGTTGGGCTTCTTCTGACTCTGTTGAAGTATATGCTCGTAAAATGGCTGTATTCGCTTGACATTAACAACTCTTCGCTGCATATCGCAATAGGATTGATGACTCCGTTCATCATATACATGATTTCAGACAAACTGGGTGTCAGCGGTATTCTGGCGGTGTTTTTTTCCGGCATGGCTCATTCAATTTTCCATGACAAATTCAATCCTGAAGTAACAAGACTCAACGACGCGCAGGAAAATGTGTGGTCGGTGTTGTCTTTTAGTCTGGACGGGCTTGTGTTCGTCATGCTGGGAACACAGCTTCCGCGGATTCTCAGAATTTTTTTCAGCGGCGAGCACGACATCAAAGAATGGCAGATCGTGGGTTATGTGTTATTGATTTCGCTGGCGCTTATGCTCACAAGGTTTGTCTGGTGGGTTTTGACAGCAAGGAAAAAAATCTATGACGATCCCGAAAACCCAACCGGCAGAATTAAATCGGGAGTAATTTTCAGCGTTGCCGGCGCACGGGGCGCTGTCCCTTTGGCGTGCGTAATGACTATTCCGCTGATGCTGCCTGACGGAACAATGTTTCCGCAGCGCGACTTGATTATTCTGACTGCAAGCGGCGTTATTATTATTTCGCTGTTAATGACGAACTTTGTTCTGCCTCTTTTGGCAAAACAGCATACGGTAACTCACAGTGATATGGAGCAGGCTTCCTGCATCGAAATACTGCATACAGTGATGAAACATCTGAAAAGTTCAGAAACGACGGAAAATTTTGCCGCTACAGAGATTGTGATTCGAAATTATTATTCACGCATGAATCAGCATCTGAACAGCAGCTGGAAAACCCGCAGAATGCATCATAAACGGAAATTCCTGCGGAACATTCTGCTTTGGGAAAAAGATGTCTTTTTGCATCTGGCGGAAATGGATCAGATTGATAAATCAACAGTAGAACATTATTTGAAGGAAGCAGGCAGGGTGATGACGGAGAGCGGCAAAAAAACAAACCCTCTGCTGACACTGGCAAAAATGATATTGCATTTCTTTCAATCCCTGACATGGAAGGATGTAAAACAGCGGGGCAAAAACAGGATCATTGCAGATTATAACCAATCTGTCCATGAAGTATCCATAAACGGGTTTCATTTAGAACGGGAATTGATTCAACAGATGCTGGAAACAAAACGACTGTCATGGAAAACCGCAAAAGAAATGCAGGCAAACATCACCATGCTTGAAGCACAGCTTGAAGCGGAATAGCGGCCTTTACGAGATTAGAGTTATTCGGAAACTGAAGTTTCTGACTGGCTGTAATGCCAAACAGGAACCGAAAGCCGGGAAGGAAACGGATTTTTGCGTCTAAAGTCCGGCAGCCAATCGCTGCCGGTAACAAGTTCCTGACAAAAGCCGTCTTCAATTCCGAATTCTTTCAGCCAGTACAACACAGTGTCATATTCTTCTTCCAACAAATAGCGATTTGGCATTGTTCTTTCTCTGCCGGGAATTGACGTGTATTGTGTCATAAGCGAAAGCTGGGCGCGGCCGGAAGCGTTTTCCGCAAACCAGCGCAAAACGGAACGGCTTGAATCCAAAAGCCCCGGTAAAATTAAATGGCGAATGATAACTCCTGCGTTCTGTGACGCGGAGTCTGCCATTTCCATCATTTTTTTTATTGCCGCATCTGCTGTCTGCGGATAATCAGGCGCGTTAAAATATTTTGCGGCGATACCGCTGTCGAGAGTTTTTAAATCCGGCAGGTAAATATCAATATGATCTCTTAACAATTCAAGCGCTTCTGTGTTTTCATAACCCGATGAATTCCAGAGCGCAGGAATTTTCACTCCGGCGTTCTTTGCGGCGATAATCCCCTCTGCAATTGCGGGAATTGCATTTGAAAATAAGTGAGACAGCGAAAAAGAAGATAGAGTAGCCAGTGTCCAGAAAAACCCCTGTCATTCTGAGCGGAATGAGCATAGCGAATGCAGTCGAAGAATCTTAAAAGAAAGTCCTTGCTCTACGTAAAGATCCTTCGACTTCACTCACTGCGTTCGTTTTGCTCAGGATGACAAAAGAGTTGTATAGTTTTAGTTGTCCCGTGATACTACCATCTTCTTTTTCTTTTTGCCGTCCTCCGTCTTCTGACCTCCGACTTCTGTATTATAACTCTTATTTTACTTGTTTACAACAATAAGTTTCTATTTGCCGGATTACCTATATATTCGGAGGCCGGTAAGCAGATACTGCAAGACGAAAAGGCAATTCATAATTAAAATCCCCGCTATACTATGAAACCTACTAATGGCTGGACAGTATCGCCAAGCTATGATAAAATATGTTTAAGCATAAGGAGGGCACTATTATGAGCTATGCCGACCGGGTTTTTATCGAAAACTGCCGCGAAATATTAAAAAACGGCTATTGGGATAAAGGTTATTCTGTGCGCCCTCATTGGGATGATGGCGCACCAGCCCATACCGTGAAGAGCTTTTGCCTCGTCAACCGCTACGACTTGGGCAAAGAATTTCCTATCATGACCTTACGGAAGATGAACTTCC
>JAIRUY010000210.1 GCA_031254175.1 Treponema sp. | reverse complement strand
ACTAGACGGAATTGATGCGGAAGATACAAAGCGTTATATGCACCATTATAATATGCCTCCTTATTCGGTGGGTGAGGTTGGCAGAACGGGCACCGGCCGCCGGGAAATAGGTCACGGACATCTTGCTCTGCGTTCATTAAAAGCAATGGTTCCCTCAAAAGAAGATTTTCCGTATACAGTCCGCGTTGTTTCGGAAATCATGGAATCAAACGGATCGTCTTCAATGGCTTCAGTTTGCGGCGGCACGCTTTCAATGCTTCACGCCGGTGTTCCCATGAAAAAGCCCGTAGCGGGCATCGCGATGGGGCTTATTACAGAAGAAAGCGGCGGCAAATTCGCTGTGTTATCTGACATTCTTGGTGAAGAAGACCATCTTGGAGATATGGATTTTAAGGTTGCGGGAACCATGGACGGAATAACCGGTTTCCAGATGGACATAAAAATATCAAGCGTCAGCCCTCAAATTATGCAAAAGGCGCTCGATCAGGCAAAACGGGGCAGACTGCATATTCTTTCAATTATGAATCAGTGCATTGATAAACCTGTAGAGGAGATCAGTGAATATGCGCCCAAGATTGTTACTTTACGGATAGATATTGACAAGATAGGCGCCCTTATCGGCCCCGGAGGCAAGAATATAAAAGCTCTGTGTGAACAGTATTCGGTAAAAATAAATACGGAAGACGACGGTACTGTTACAATCTTTGGCAAAAATAAAAAAGACACCGAGGGCGCGAGAATTGCCGTTATTGGAATAGCTTCAGATCCTGAAATCGGAAGGATTTATGACGGCGTTGTCAAGCGCATTATGGATTTCGGCGCTTTTGTAGAGATTCTGCCCGGCAAGGAAGGATTGGTGCATATCAGCAAACTTTCCAGGCAGCGCATTGCCCAGGTTACGGATGTAGTAAAAGAAGGTCAGCAGATTCCTGTAAAACTTCTTGAAATTGATAAAATGGGCAGGCTGAACCTTTCGTATATTGACGCAATTGATCCTGACGGCGCTCAAGAAAGCGGAGGGCAAAGAGAAGATCGTTCCAGAAACAATCAACGGCGATAAAGGAATATGTCCTTGTTGATATATGGATACGGATGAAAAATCTGCCTGTAAAAGTACTTAAAGCCCATCAGCGTATTGAGCTTCCGCGCTATGAAAGCGAAGGCGCTTCGGGAATGGATTTGCGGGCGTTCATTGATTCTGATATCATTATTAAGCCCCTTGGCAGGGCAAAAATTCCCACCGGTTTAAAGATTGAGATTCCTTTCGGTTTTGAAGCGCAGATACGTCCGCGTTCAGGTTTGGCTGTTAATTCGGGGCTGACAGTTTTAAACTCCCCGGGTACGATAGATTCAGATTACCGCGGAGATATAGAGATAATTTTAATTAATTTAGGCGGTCAGGATGTTATTATTAAGGACGGGCAGAGGATTGCGCAGCTTGTGATTGCGCCTGTCTGCCGTGCTGTGATTACGCAAACCCACACCATGGGAGAAAGCGGCCGGGGAAGCGCTGGTTTTGGTTCTACCGGTATACAGTAAGGCGCTCGGAGTTTTTAAAGATGGGAAAAGCTGTATCGTTGGAAAGCAAACGGTTTATTTCGTTAACCCTTTTTCGCTACATATTTTTTGAAATGCTTTTTTCTTTCATGATCTCATTTTTATTTTTCTTTTTTATTTTTTTTGTGAATCAAATACTTCTGATGGCGCAGCAAATTCTTGAAAAACACGTGCCGCTTGGCCAGGTTGCTCTTTTGGTATTATATTCACTGCCCACAATCATTTCACAATCGGCGCCGTTTGCCTGTCTGGTTGGGACATTAATGACTGTCGGACGGCTTACTTCCGACAATGAAGTCCTTGTAATGCTTTCATCAGGGCTTTCCTATAAAATAGTTTTTTTTCCGGCAATAGCGATCGGGATTATTATTTCCTTCTTGTCATTTCTTACAAATGACGTTTTGCTTCCGGCAGGCACAGTTCAATTCTCAAGGTTATGGCGGCAGATTCTTGTATCCTCTCCCGCGCTGGAACTGGAAGCCAACTCGGTTAAAAAATTCATGGATACCGTAATAGTAATCGGAGATGTAAGCGGTAATAAAATAGACAATGTACTTATTCTTGACAAGACCAAAGACGGAGAGCGCCGGATGATCATGGCAGGAAGCGCCGAATTAAAAGACTCGGGAAGAGACGGCCTTAGCCTGGATCTTGAAAACGCTTTTTTCCATTCGTCAAAACAAATCGCGTGGGATGATTATGATTACGCCAGGGCAAGTCTTATTCAGTACAGGGTATCGGTAGAAGATATGATTGAGGATTTGGTCAATATCAGCCCAAGAGAGATGAGTTCAAGAGATGTTTATACGGTGATTTCGGAAAAAAGATCTGAATTGGATACACGGATAAATACAAGAAAAAGCAGACTGATTAATAACGGCGCTGTTCTGGAGAATATATTAAGAGCCGGTACTGAAGGCCCTTCATGGAACGCGAAAGCTTCGAATATTACCAGTTTCAGGCGTGATTTTAACATGCTTAATACAATCATGAATGATCGTGCTCTTTTTATTCATTTGATTGAGTTTTACAGAAAATTTGCTGTTCCTTTCGGAGCTTTTTTCTTTGTATTTCTGGCAGTCTCTCTTGGTTTAATGGCAAAAAAAAGCGGGCAGACTGTAGGTTTTATTATCGGTATTCTTATATCGGTAATATATTGGTCATTGCTTTTTATAGGACAAAATATGGGCTTGCGTGTCGGAACACCGCCTTTCTGGTCAATGTGGCTTCCGAATATTCTGTGCCTTGTCATTGGTGTTGTTCTTGCGTTAATAAAGGTACGAAGATGAAAAACTCAAGTTTCGTTCTTGACAGATATTTAATACGCCAATTCATACCTTTTTTTTTTATAGCTCTTTCCATGTTTGTTTTTATTCTTGTTTTGATAGATCTTTTTTCAAATATTATCCGTTATATCAATAACGAAGTGCCGGTATCGGCAATGCTTAAAATAGGTTTATATTATGTTCCAAAGTGTATTTCTTATGCAATACCCATGTCTCTGCTTTTTGCGGCGGCCTATACTCTGGGAGATCTTTATTCAAAAAATGAACTGACAACAGTGTTTTCTTCCGGGATTCCTTTTTGGCGGTTTAGTTTTTCGCTTGTAATAATCGGCCTTGCCGCTTCTGTTTTTATATTTTTC
This sequence comes from Treponema sp., assembly GCA_031254175.1. Classification (GTDB taxonomy): domain Bacteria; phylum Spirochaetota; class Spirochaetia; order Treponematales; family Breznakiellaceae; genus WQXQ01. The sequence goes on along the minus strand of JAIRUY010000210.1, from coordinate 5,159 downwards.
CTTGATGATATAATTGTTATTCCTACTTTAAAGGTAAAAAATGAACTGACAAGGCGTGCTTTGAGGCAGTTTACTGCCGGAAGCAATGTAGATATTGTTATTAAAACAAGAAACGGACGGCTGATATATTCTGTTGATTATTATGATGATGAATTAAAAATACTAAACGGAATTACCATTATAGAGATGGACGAAAACGGCGAATTTGTTTCGCAGATACGCGCCAATTCCGCGTTTTGGCTGGACGATTACTGGGAGTTCAGAAACGCGTCCATTTATAAATATGACGAAGATCGTATATTGCGCATTAGTCCGCTTGGAATAAATACTTCATATACTGAACACCCGGATATGTTTATGAGAAGCGCTTTGATAATGGACGAGCTTCCGGTAAAACAGGTAAGGCTTTTGGTTGATGATCTGCGTATTTCAGGACTTCCCCATTATAGCGCTCTGGCAAATTATTACCGCCGTTTTTCTTTTTCCACAACGTCACTCATTGTAATGCTACTTTCGATACCTCTTGGCGGCAGATTCAGAAAAAACATTCTCCTTATGAGTCTTTTCGCGAGTCTTTCCGTAGCGGTTGTTTACTATATTGCGGAAATGCTCAGTATGACAATGGCGGGCTTAAATTATATTTCTCCTTTGGCAGGCGCATGGTTCCCGGTTGTTTTATTTATCCTGATAGGGATAATTTTATTACGGAGCGCGAAAACATAAAAAATGTTTTTTAGTATTACAAGAAAAGACAGTTCCTGTGCCGCAAGAACCGGCATTTTACATCTTCCTCATGGGGAAGTATCCACTCCTGTTTTTATGCCGGTCGGTACAAACGGAACTGTAAAAGCAGTTACTGCGGGAGATCTGAAAGAGATCGGCTTTGATTTAATACTTTCCAATACATATCATCTTTATCTGCGTCCCGGCGAAGAAGTTATCGAAAAAGCCGGAGGCCTTCACCGTTTTATGAACTGGGATCGCAATATACTTACGGATTCCGGCGGATTTCAGGTTTTTTCCCTTTCTGCTTTACGGAAAATTACTTCGGAGGGAGTGAAGTTTCAATCGCACATTGACGGTTCCAGCCATTTTTTAAGCCCTGAAAAAGCTGTGGCAATTCAGGTTCTTCTTGGCAGCGACATCCAAATGCAGCTTGATTATTGCTCACATTGGGGAGCGTCAAGAAAAGAAGCCGAAAAAGCGCTTGCGATAACAACAGACTGGCTGGGAAGGGCGATAAATACATGGGAAGATTCGGTTTCACAAGGTAAATACAAAGGCAGTTTGTTCAGCATTGTTCAGGGCAATTTTTTCCCCGATTTGCGCAAAAGAAGCGCGGAAATTTGTGCGGCGTCCGGCACTTCCGGAATCGCCATCGGCGGGCTTTCAGTTGGAGAGCCGGCTGAAGTTTTTTTTGAGACGCTGGAATATACCGCCGCTCTTTTACCTGAAGAAAAACCGCGCTATGTAATGGGCATTGGAACTCCTGAATATATATTAAATGCGATTGAACACGGTGTAGATATGTTTGACTGTGTTCTTCTTACAAGAGAGGGCAGGAATGGCAGAGTATATACACGCCGCGGTCCTTTTGCCTTAAAAAGAGCTGAAAACACTTTTGATTTTTCGCCGATAGATAAAGAGTGCGGCTGTAAAGTTTGCAGGGAATATTCCCGCTCTTATTTGCGCCATCTGTTTAAGACAAAGGAGATACTATGTTCCATGCTTGCCAGTTATCACAATTTATATTTTATTAATGAACTGGTTTCCGGATGCCGCAAAGCGATAGAAGAAAACAGATTTTTGGAGTTTAAGAAAGAGTTTCTGTCGTGTTATAATTGACCTTGAGAGGAAAATAATGAAATTAAGAATAATAATAATTTGTTTTTTTATTGTCAGTACTTTTGTATATGCGCAGAATAATGAAGAATCCCGCCGCGCTACAATACAGTATGGTACGGAAACGGAAATCGCCTCTCTGATTCAAACACTCAGAAATGAAAAAGAAGAATATCTTGATGATGAACTGGTAATTTTAATTGAAAATACCAGAAACCAAAGAATATTAACCAGTGTTTTTGGCTTTTTCGGCGAACGGGAAAAGGGCGGCCTTGAAGAACGTGCGTTAAGAGCAATACAAGAGCGTGAAGATGAAACAAATGAAACAATACTGGCAGCTGTCGATTATTTGGGAAGGGTAAAGCCGGCAGAGGCAATTCCTGTTCTTATGGAGCTTTTAAATACCGGGGAGCGCCGTTTTATGAACAGCGCTTTTCGCGCGCTTGGACGCGCAAGTTCTTCTGACAGCGAAGCTGCTGGTGAAATAGCGGATTTTCTTATAGATTTTTATAATAATCAGAATCCGGGGACAGAAAATCAAAGCGAAGTAATAACAGCGATTGGCGCAACACGCTCTTCCAACGGAGTATCTTTTCTTGCAGAAATTGTTACAGACAACAGCGCCCGCACTCCCCTGCGTATTGCCGCGTTGGGAGCGCTTTCAAGCATCGGTGATAATGACGGTCTTGAGGCAATAATCGGCTGTATCAGTGCAGGCGATCCCAATGTACGTTCAGCGGCCGTTTCCGCGCTCGGCCCTTTTTCCGGTGAAGATGTAGACAAGGCAATTCTTGAAGCATTCAGGGATTCTTATTACCGTACCCGCATCGCAGCGGCGCAGGCCAGCGGCGCTCGCAAGTTTGAGGCTGCGGTTCCGTATTTAAGATACCGCGCTGAACGTGATGAAACAGCCAATGTAAAAGATGAAGCTGTCCGCGCTCTCGGCGCTATCGCAAATGAAGAAGCCAATACTGTTCTGGAAAGCCTTTTTGCCGAACGGAGGAATCCGGATCGTGTCCGCATACTTGCCGCAGAAATGCTGTTTAAAAATGAGCCGGATAAACATTTCACAAAACTAATTATTGAACTTGATGATGCAAAGACTAAAAACCAGACTGCTCTTTATAACGGTTTGTTAAAAGTTATAGGAGAAACAAAGCTTGCCGGTGATAAAACAGAAATAGTAAATATAACCTCAAGGTTTTTACTTAATGGCGGTATTATCGAAAAATTATACGGGCTTGATATGGCAGCCAACAACGGGCTTGTAATGCTTTCGCCGCAGATAAAAACGATGACAGGTGACAGAAATGAAACCATCGCCCGCAGAGCCCGGCGGACTGCGGAAACACTTGGAATTGAATTGTCTGATGAGTAAAACGGGCGCTGATAAAATTCACCAAATTATAGACAAATGCCGCAGAAACTGCCGCTGCGAAGTTGATATCCGTTATGATGAATCAATGCAAGATCATACAACATTTAAGGTTGGAGGTCCTGCGGATTTCTGGGTGCGTCCCCTGGGAGAAGGTTTCCCTGAATTTTCTTCCGTACTTTTGCGGCTTGCAAAGGAAGCGGCGGTTCCTGTTTTTATTCTTGGCGGCGGCGCGAATATTGTTGTTTCAGATAAGGGAATCCGCGGCATTGTATTGGACACAGGCGGCTGGAAAGGCTGCGGTGTAATTGATGAAGGTTTAATCTTTAAAAGCGGTACCACAATGGATGAGGCCGCCGATTGCGCCGCTGATTTAAGTTTTTCCGGTTTGGAATTTCTCGCGGGAATGCCGGGTACAATCGGCGGCGCTGTATGGATGAATGCCCGCTGTTATGGAAAAGAAATCGCTGATGTTTTAACATGGACAGAAGTAATTGATTTCGGCGCCGCCGCAGAGCCTGAGAAAAAGCGTTTGCCGGCAGACAAGGCCGATTTTGGATACAAGTTGAGCCCTTTTCAGGGAAAGGATTTTTTGATTCTTAACGCTGCCTTTAAACTTGATAAAAGTGATAAAACCAAAATTCTTAACGAAATGAAAAAAAACAGAAACGACAGAAAAGAAAAAGGGCATTATTCTTTCCCTTGCGCCGGATCCGCTTTCAAAAATAACCGCAGGATCGGCAAACCCACAGGGCAGATTATTGACGAACTTGGATTAAAAGGTTTTTCAAAAGGCGGCGCTCAAATAGCTCCGTTTCACGGCAATATAGTAATCAATACAGGCGGAGCGGCCGCTGCCGATATTCGCGCTTTAATTGATATAGTCGCCGCGGAGGTTAAGAAAAAGACAGGTTTTGTTCTGGAACCTGAAATATTGTTTGTTGGGGAATAAATATGTACGACGTATGTGCTCTGGGTGAATTGCTTATTGATTTTACTCCTTCCGGTGTTAATGAACAGGGTATAAACCTTTTCGGGCAAAATCCCGGCGGCAGCGCGGCAAATATGCTGGCAATGATCACAAAGCTTGGCGGCAGGACAGCCTTTATAGGAAAAGTTGGCGATGACGAGTTTGGCCGCTTCCTTGAAAAAGTCCTGAAAGATGCCGGCGTTGATTCTTTCGGCCTTGTGAAAGACTGTGACTGCCTTACTACCCTCGCTATTGTGCATCTGAATGAATCAGGTGAGCGTTCTTTCAGTTTTTACCGCCGTGAAGGGGCGGATCTGATGCTCATCTGGAAAGAAGTAAAAAAAGAAATTATTGATACATCAAGAGTTTTCCATTTTTCCTCTGTGGGTCTCAGCGGCCAGCCATGCAGGGACACAATCCGCGAAGCAGTCCGCTACGCAAAGTTAAAAGAAAAAATTATAAGTTATGATCCCAATTACCGCTCTTTTCTGTGGCCGGATGAGGCAGAAGCAAAAACCGAAATAAGAAAGTTTCTTGGAAGCGCAGACATCCTGAAAGTTTCCGAAGAAGAGATGATCTTTTTGACCGGCGAGACGGATTTGGAAAAAGGCGCATACCTGCTTGCGGAAAAAGGGCCGGCAATTGTTTTTGTTTCACTGGGGCACAAAGGCGCGTATTTCAGATGTGCTGACGGCACCGGATACATACCTGCTTTTAACGTTAATACCATAGATACCACAGGTGCCGGCGATGCCTTTCTGGGCTCGATTCATTACCGTCTGCGAAACAAAAACCTTCAGGAAATCAGGCGCATTTCCCGCCATGAACTTGCTGACATCGTTGAGTTTGCCAATGCCGCAGGCAGCCTGACTACTACAGAAAAAGGGGCAATTCCTGCCCTGCCCGCATTGGATAAAATAGAAAAATGTCTTGAAGAAAGAAAAATACACAGGGCTTAAAACGGGGTATGAT
>JAIRUY010000133.1 GCA_031254175.1 Treponema sp. | reverse complement strand
GTATAGTCATGGTTTGTAAAAATATTCATAAAATACATGAGCAAACTTGCAAAACCAAAAAATAGACCTGCAAGACTCATACTGATTCCCGCAAGGACTCTCCCTGCGTGAATATTTTTTGTCTGCAGAAAAGAGAAAAATAAAAAAATAACCGACAACCCAATACTGAAAATTAATTCCCTTGGCCATTGTTTTCTTGGAACTTCAAGCACAACCGGCCGGTTCTTCGCATTAAAAACTGTCTCCACAGAAGTTACAAGTTTCCGGTTAATACCGTCTGCACCGGTATACCGGAATTCTTCAATCCGTCTGCCGACTTCCGAAGGAAGGAACATTTCATCCCATACAGTTATTTCCGTATCAATAACCTGCCCCATCAGGAAATTTAAAAGCCAGTCTGCAGGCGGCGAAAACCATGTGTGACGGCGGACATGCTGCCTCAGCGTATAACGTCCTTTTTCCTGTGTAAATTGTTCCTTGAACTGGCCGTCTGTCGCTATGTCAATAATATCCCGAATTCTCGTGGAACAATTATCTCTGAAATGGTGGTAAAAATAATCACGGTTTTCCGGAAGAACATTTGCCTGCGCAAAATCCCTTATTTCCAGCCGTTTTTCCCCGGGAACATCAAGAGTATAAATTACTATATCCCGGTTCGTATCAAAATAATTTTGAAAATTGCTTTGAGTCGATGAAACTCCGCAGCTATAAAGGAGCCTGCCCATCGCGAAATTGTAAAAGAAATTTTCACTTTCAAACGAAAAAAGCCCATAATCATAAAAACGGCTGCGGTTTGTATCAGCATCTTCGATTATCAGACCGATATGCCCCCACCAAAAGTAAAGTTCGTCTCCGGGTCCTATAACCGCTATTTTCAAAGTTAAATTTTCACCTTGAGAAAAAAGAGCGCCTGAGGATAGAATAGATATAAAAATAAGCAAAAATATAATCTTTTTTGTCATTATTTTAAGTTTGCATTACTTTTTTAGTATTGTCAATTTTCTTCAAATTTTTTTATAAAGGAATTCAATAATGATGGAAAAAAATGAAATACTGACAGTTTACGGGAAAGATATTGAGGCGATGGCAGTCAAACTCGCAGAAGAAGCGGATCTCGCCTCTTTAATTGGAGACCGCAATAAAAAAATCGGGCTTAAGCCAAACCTTGTAGTTGCAAGACCGGCAGCACAGGGAGCAACAACCCATCCCGAAATCGCCTTTGGGCTGATTGCTTATCTAAAGAAAAACGGTTTTAACAACATGGTGATCCTTGAAGGCGCATGGATAGGGGCTTCTACCATAAATGCCTTTTCTGTATGCGGCTACAAAAAACTTGCCGATGCGGCTGGAGTAAAGCTAATAGATACCAAGAGTGACAAAACAAGGCTTTGCGACTGCAAGGGTATGCAGATTGAAATTTGTGAAAGCGCCCTGTCTCTTGATTTTATGATCAATCTGCCTGTAATGAAAGGACACTGCCAAACCCGAATAACCTGCGCCCTAAAAAACAACAAAGGAATTATTCCCGACAGTGAAAAACAGCGTTTTCATACACTTGGCCTTACAAAACCCATAGCCCATCTTAACACTGTCGTCCGCAATGATTTTATCGTAGTTGACGGTATCTGCGGCGATCCTGATTTTGAAGAAGGGGGAAACCCTTTATTCTCAGGCCGTTTGTTTGCGGCAAGAGACCCTGTGCTTTGCGATGCGTGGATTGCCGTTCAGATGGGTTATGCTGTTTCTGATATTCCCTACATCGGCCTTGCCGAAAAACTTGGTGCAGGAAGCGCGGATATCAGCAAAGCCAAAGTGAGGGAATTAAATAAAGCTGCTTCTCAGGCAAACGAAATGTTTAAAGCTTCTGCGCCAACCGGCAAAGTTGGGCAGTTGGCGGCATTTATAAACGAGAATAATTCATGCAGCGCCTGTTACGCTTCATTGATTTTTGCTCTTTATCACCTCGACCGAAAAAAACTTGGCCGTCTTTCAGATAAAGTCTGTGTCGGACAAGGCTTTCTGCGAAAAAAAGGAAATCTTGGTATTGGAAAATGCTGCGCGGATTTTAAGTTATCGTGTCACGGCTGCCCTCCTTCCGGCGCTGAGATTCTGGAATTTTTACACAGCATCTTTTAAGAAAATAACAAACAAGGTAAAATATAAACGATGTACATATCAAAAAAAGCCTGTAATTCAGAAGTAAATATGCTTCAGGTGCTTGAGAGACGAAGAATTGAACTTGTTTCCCAGGGTATAGATATTATAAACCTCTCGATTGGTACGCCTGACCTTCCGCCTGCCGATCATGTTTTGCAGGCAGTTTCTAAAGCTTCACTTGATCCGCAAAACTACAGGTACACGGTGGTTGATCCGCCTGCTCTTACAGACGCAGTGCAAGCCTGGTATAAAAAGCGTTACGATGTTGAGATATCGGGCGAAGAGATGCTTTCTTTGTACGGAACGCAGGAAGGTTTTGCGCATATCTTTCACGCGCTTTGTGAGCCCGGCGATATCGTAATTGCCGGCACACCCGGCTATCCTGTTTTTTTCTACGGTCCGCATTTTGCGGGAGCGGAAGTTTTTTGCACTCCCCTGTTACCTGAAAATGGATATCTTGTCGATTTTGATTCAATCCCTTCTGATATTGCAAAAAAGGCGCGGGTGATTGTTGTTTGTTACCCGTCAAATCCTCATGGAGCCATTGCCGATAGGTGTTTTTATGAAAGACTTGTAACATTCGCAAAACAGTACGACATTACCGTCATCCACGAGAACGCTTATTCCGAACTTGTTTTTGACGGCCCTGCGGGAGGCAGTTTTCTTGCAACCCCGGGCGCGAAAGATGTCGGTATTGAGTTTAACTCGCTTTCAAAAAGTTATAACCTGACAGGCCTTCGAATCTCGTTTGCCGTTGGAAACAAACACATCATTGAAACATTCAGGAAAATGCGTTCAAACATTGATTACGGCCTGTCTTCTCTTGATCACGCCGCCGCAATTGCCGCGCTGTCAGGTCCTCAGAACATACTCGAGCAAAACCGCGATACATACCGGCAAAGGCGCAATGCCTTCTGCGCCGCCCTTGCCAAAAACGGCTGGACTGTGCCAGCGACACCGGCGTCAATGTTTACCTGGTTTCCGGTGCCGGTAAAAAACAAAACTTCAGAACAATTTTGCATGGACTTACTCGAAAAAACAGGCGTTATCTGTGTCCCCGGTTCAAGTTTTGGCGAAGGCGGCGAAGGCTGGTTACGTTTCGCACTTACTCAGTCAGCAGAAAGGCTGGAAGAAGCCGCACACAGAATTGGGAAGTATTTGAAGTAACATCTCCACGGGGAATCGAACCCCGGTTGCCGGGATGAAAACCCGGTGTCCTAACCGCTAGACGATGGAGACTCATCTAAAC